>DAINBM010000027.1:0-12566 GCA_036732965.1 Caulobacteraceae bacterium
GCACCTCGGCCTCGACCAGGATGACAGCGTGATTCGGCGGCGGCTGGCGCAGAAGTACGATTTCCTCGTCAACAATCCGGCGAGCCTGTCGCCGCCGTCGGATGCGACCTTGCGGACCTATCTGGCCGCGCATGCCGACCGCTATGCCGGGCCGTCGCGCTACAGCTTCGTGCAGCTCTACTTTTCCTCCGACCGGGGGCGGGACAAGGCCCTGGCTGCGGCGCAGGCGGCCCTGGCCGATCCCGCCGCGGCGAAGGCGGACGCCTTTCCGGGCAATCCGACCGAACGCAATGCCACCGAGGCGGAGATCCGCCAGGACTTCGGCTCCAACTTTGCCCAGGCCCTGCCGCGGCTGCGACCCGGGGTCTGGGACGGTCCGGTGGAGTCCGGTTTCGGGTTTCACCTCGTGAAGATCACCGCGCGCCGCGCCCTTGCGCCGCCGGATTTCGCCACGGTGCGCGGACAGGTGCTGGCCGACTGGATGGTGGACGCGGCGCAGGCCGCGGCGGTCCGCGCCGGGGCGGATCTGGAACACCGCTACCGGGTCAGCCTCGATGCGAAGGCCGTGGCCGCCGTGGCCGGTGGCCGCCCGTGAGGCAGGCTCTGCCGCAGGCGGTGCTGCTGGTGGCGGTGATGTGGCTCGGCCTCGTCGGACGCGCCGGCGCGCACGAGGTCCGGCCCGCCTATCTCGAGCTCCGCGCCCGGAGCGAGACGCGCTTCGACATGATGCTGAAACTGCCGGCGCTGGGCGGGCGGCCGCTGGCCGTCCGGCTGGACATGCCCGACGGGTGTGAGGTCGCCCAGACCGGTGCCCAGGACACTCCCGGGGCGGTTGTGGTGGTCGGACGGGTGAGCTGTCTCACACCCCCCTATGGTCGGACGGCCCGCCTGGCCGGGCTGCAGAACACCCTGACCGACGCCCTGGTGCGGGTGGTTCAGCCCTCCGGCGAGGTGGCGACCCTGCGGCTGACGCCGGACAGCCCCGACTTCGTCGTGCCGCGACCCACCAGTCGGCTGGACGTCTTCCGGACCTATGGCGCGCTGGGCGTCGAGCACATCCTGACCGGGTTCGATCATCTGGCCTTCGTGGCAGGGCTGTTGTTGCTGGTGGGGTCGATGCGGCGACTGCTGGCGACGGTGACCGCCTTCACCCTTGCCCACAGCCTGACCCTGTCGGCTGCCACACTGGGCCTGATCCACGTGCCTCAGGCCCCGGTGGAAGCGCTGATTGCCCTGTCCATCCTGCTGGTCGCCGTCGAGGTGGTGGCCCTGTCCCGGGGGACCACAGGTCCCATTGGCCGGCACCCGGCACGGATCGCCTTCACCTTCGGGCTTTTGCATGGCCTTGGGTTTGCCGCAGCACTCCGGGAGGCGGGGCTGCCGGCCCAGGAAATCCCGGTGTCCCTGCTGGCCTTCAACCTGGGGGTCGAGGCCGGTCAGATCGGCTTCATCCTGGCGGTCAGCCTCGGTGTCATCCTGCTTCGGCGGGTGGTGCGGATCCGCCCGGACATCGGTCTGCGGCTGGCGGGATACGTGATCGGGGGATTGGCCGCCTTCTGGTTCCTTGACCGGGTCTTCGCCATCCTGCGGGCCTGATCCGGTCGAGGCTGCCGCGACTCAGAACGGGCGCCGGGGGCGCAGGGCCCGCGTCAAGCGCAGGCCCGCCGTCCGGGTTTCGTTCGGCGCGACGATGAGCCCCAGCCCTGCCAGGGCCACCACGACGGCGAAGAGGCTGATGATCAGCGTGCCTGGAATGCCGATCGCGATGGCCAGGGTCTGCGAGGCGTAGGCCGGGTCGTAGACGACCCAGACGATCCAGACGCCGAGGGCGCAGCCAAGCCCCGCGAGTATCACGCCGAGTAACCTGTGGCCCCACATGATGACTGCCTCCGTCCCGATGCCCCGTGGCCTCGATGCCCCATGGCCCCGATGCCCCGCGGCAAGGGCTGCCTCAGAAGACCGCACCAGGAGGCTCGTGCATTGATCCGGCACAAACCCCGCGGGTCTGGACGCGGACCGGGGGGGCGACGGAGGGGAGGGGCCTTGCTATTCGCTCAGGGCCTCCGCGGACGGGGCCTGCGCGGCGGGGGGCGGCGGCCGTTTCAGCATCAGCACGAGGGGCACCAGAAGGCACACCGCCAGCGCCATCCATGCAAAGATGGTGTCATAGGCGAGCATGGTCCCCTGGCGGGCCAGCTGGGCCCGCAGAGGGGCCAGGGCGACCGGACCCGGCGACCCGCCGGTCCAGGATGTCGTCATGGCGGCGGCGGAGGTCTCGGCCGTCACATGTTCCGCCAGTCGGGAGAACCCGAGGGCGCTCTGGCTGACCAGGCCGGCCTGGACCAGGGAGATCCCCACGCTGGAGCCCAGACTGCGGAGCATGCTGGCCAGGATCGTCCCCTCCGGCCGAAGGCGCGGGGCCAGGGTGGCGTAGCTGAGGGTGCTGATCGGCGCGAACATCAGCCCGACCCCGATCCCCTGGACGAAGCCCGACAACAGGATCAGCTCGGACGACATGCCGAGATTGAAATGGGACATCTGCCACAGGGACAGGCCGCTGAAGGCGACCCCGATCAACAGCGTCGGCTTGGCCCCCAGCCGCGCCACGAGGAACGGCACGGCGATGAACGACAGCACCGAGCCCAGCCCCCGGGTCACACTGGCATAGCCGCTCTGGAGGGCGGAATAGCCGAGCAGGTTCTGCATGAAGGAGGGCAGGATGGCCCCGGTGGAGAACAGCAGCGCGCCCACGAAGATGTTGACCGTCAGCCCTCCGACGAAGTTTCCGTCCTGCGCCAGTTCCCGCGGGAAGAAGGGATGGCGTGCCGAAAGGGTCTGGATCACGAACAGGTAGAGCCCGAGGACGGCCAGTCCGGCCTCGACCCACAGTTCCGTGGACCCGAACCAGTCCTGACCCGGCCCCCGGTCCAGCATCAGCTGGAAGGCGCCGACAAACAGGGTGAGGGACACAAAGCCGATCACGTCGAAGGGGCGCTGGCGGCCGCCGGGGTCATCGGCCATGAACATCTGCAGGACGAAGAGCGCTGCCACGCCGATGGGCAGATTGATGAAGAACACCCAGCGCCAGGAGAGGTTCTCGGTCAGCCAGCCCCCCAGGGTCGGACCGGCGATCGGCCCCAGCATGATGGCGGCACTCCAGATGCTCATGACCCGGGGCAGCATCTTGAGGGGGAACAGGTCCAGCATCACCGTCTGGGACATGGGCATCAGCGACGCACCCGCCAGTCCCTGCAGGATGCGGAACAGGACGATCTCCGGGAGATTGGTAGCCACTCCGCACAGCATGGAGGCGATCGTGAAGCCGCCGATGGACAGCATCAGCATCCGCTTGCGGCCGATCTTCTCGGAGATCCAGCCGGAGAGGGGCATCATGATCGCGGTGGCGATGATGTAGGAGGTCAGGACCCAGGTCACCTGGTCCTGCGCTGCGGACACGCTGCCCTGGATATGGGGAAGCGCGACATTGGCGATGGTCCCGTCCAGGGTGTTCATCAGCGTCGCCAGCATCAGCGCACCGGTGATGGGCACGCGATTTTCGATGTCCTGCTGAGACGCCATGCCGTCGGGTTCCCGCCCCCGACACACCCGCGGAGGCTCCGGATACGGACTATCGCGAGCCTGCGCCCGCGACGCAATGGCTAGGACGCGGTCATCGCCAGGGCGACGGCCTCGGCCACCTTGATGCCGTCCACGGCCGCCGACAGGATGCCGCCCGCATAGCCGGCACCTTCACCGGCAGGGTAGAGACCCGCGGTGTTCAGGCTCTGGAAGGTCTTGCCCCGGGGAATGCGGACCGGAGACGACGTCCGCGTCTCCACCCCGGTCATCACGGCGTCGGGATTGTCGAAGCCGGGGATCTGACGCCCGAAGACCGGCAGGGCCTCGCGGATGGCTGCGACGACGAACTCCGGCAGGCACGCGGACAGATCGGTGGGGCGCACGCCCGGACGGTAGGACGGGATCACCGTCCCCAGGGCCGTCGACGGGCGACCGGCCAGGAAGTCGCCCACCCGCTGGGCCGGTGCGAAATAGTCCCCGCCGCCCGCGTGAAAGGCCGCTTCCTCCCACTGCCGTTGCAGGGCGATCCCGGCCAGCGGATCGCCGGGATAGTCCCGCTCCGGCGTGATGTCCACGACGATGCCCGCATTGGCGTTGCGCTCGTTGCGGGAGTACTGGCTCATGCCGTTGGTGACGAGCCGCCCCGGCTCCGATGCCGCCGCGACCACGGTGCCCCCCGGACACATGCAGAAGCTGTAGGCCGTGCGGCCGTTGCTGCAGGCATGGGACAGCTTGTAGTCCGCGGCCCCCAGGTCCGGATGGCCCGCCGAGGCGCCGAAGCGGGCCCGGTCGATGAGGGACTGGGGATGTTCGATGCGCACCCCCAGCGAGAACGGCTTGGCATCGATGCGCACTCCCTGCGCGTGCAGCATGGCGAAGGTGTCCCGGGCGCTGTGGCCGACGGCCATCACCACGTGGTCGGCGTGCAGGGTCTCGCCGGACTCCAGGACCACGCCGCGCAGGCGGCGGTGCCCGCCGCCATCGGTCTCGATCAGCAGGTCGCTGACCCGCTGCTGGAACCGGTATTCGCCGCCCAGCCCCTCGATCGTCCGCCGAAGGCTCTCCACCATGGTGACAAGGCGGAAGGTGCCGATATGCGGGTGGGCCTCGGTCAGGATTTCCGCAGGTGCGCCGGCGGTGACGAATTCGGTCAGCACCTTGCGGCCCAGGTGCCGCGGATCCTTGATCTGGCTGTAGAGCTTGCCATCGGAAAAGGTTCCGGCACCACCTTCGCCGAACTGGACGTTGGATTCCGGGTTCAGCTCGCTGCGCCGCCACAGACCCCAGGTGTCCTTGGTGCGCTCCCGCACCACCTTGCCCCGGTCCAGCAGGATCGGGCGAAAGCCCATCTGCGCCAGCAGCAGCCCGGCAAAGAGACCGCAGGGCCCGGTGCCGATGACGATGGGGCGCTGGAACGCGGCCTCGGGTGCCCGGGCCACGAAACGGTAGGTTGTGTCCGGTGCCGGTCTCACCCCGATGTCGTCGGCGCATCGGGCGAGGACCGCGGCCTCGTCGGCGACCTCCACATCCGCGGAATAGACCATCAGGATGGCCGACTTGCGGCGGGCGTCATGGGCGCGGCGCACGATGCTGAAGCGGACGAGCGCGTCCGTCGAGAGGCTCAGGCGCTCGAGGATGGCGGCCTGCAGGTCATCGGGCGCGTGGCCCAGGGGCAGGCGAAGTTCGGTCAGGCGAAGCATGGCGCGCTTATAACACGGGTTTCGCAGCCCGCATCGGGGCCGGACCCTAGCGGCCGCGCACGAGCTGGATCCGGTGCGCCGCATCCTTGCGCACGAGGATGTCCGCCCGGTCCCGGGCCAGCACGATGTGGTCCCGCAGGTTCGGCAGGTTGATCTGGGCCCAGACCATCCGGCCGAACTGCTCGGCCTGGTGCGCGTCCATGTGCCGGAACTGGGCGTAGAACGAGGTCGGGTCGGACTCTGCGGCCCGCCAGAACCCCAGGAACCGCGCCGCGAACCAGGTTTCAAGGTCTGCTTCGGTGGCGTCGAGATAGATGAGCAGGTCCAGGCTGTCGATCACGCTGCGACCATCGGGGAAGGGCGCGAAGCCGAGCCCTTCGAGGATCACGATGTCCGCGTGCTCCACGGTCCGCGCGAGCGCGGGGTCGATATCATAGGTGATGTGGGAATAGACCGGGATCCGGGCTGCCCCCCGGCGCAGGGCGGCGAGGGTGTCGAACAACCCTTCGGCGTCATAGGACTCCGGAAAGCCCTTGCGCATGCCGAGCCCCCGGGCGTTGAGGGTGTCGTTCGGCAGGAGAAAGCCGTCGGTGGAGATGATCTCGACCTGCAAGGTGGGATCGAGGTGCGACAGCAGCCGCTGGCACAGGGTGCTCTTGCCGGCGGCCACCGATCCGGTCAGTCCCACCACGAGGGGGCGGGCCTCGGCGGCCTTGAGTGCAAGGCGGCGGGCCAGGGTGGCGAGGACCTGGTCGGTCCCGACCTCGGTCTCTGTCTCGGCAGACGACATGGGACGCTTCCGCTGCAGGACGATGATCCGTCAACGGCTCATTAGCGGTCAAGCGTGCGGCGGGGAAGTCCCGGGTCCAACGCGCTCCTCGTCGTTCGCAGTGGAGCGGTGCCCTACGCAACCGGCAGGGCCATGGCGGGGCGGCCCCATTCTCCGGCGGACGGACAGATCCTCGGCAGGTCTTCGCGGATGCGACCGGCGAGGGCGGCCCCGGAGATCCAGGCACTTTCCACCCGGGGGGCCAGCAACCAGTCGCCGCAGACGCCCAGCCCGATCTCCTCGTTCCAGAGGCAGTCCAGTCCGAGGGGCGTGGACAGGGCAAACCGCCAGCGGTGCGCCGCCTGGGCCAGGGCGGGACGCCCCGGGTCGCCGGTCAGGTTCAGCAGGTGGTCCAGTAGCGTGTCGGCGACGGATTCGGCCGGCTCCTCCAGGTTCTGGCTGGACCAGTCGTGGTCGGCCTGCACGACCCAGGTCTCGAGGTCCGCCCGGCCCGGCTTTGCGCTGTTTCGCGCGGCCCAACTGACCACACCCTGCTTGCGGAAGATCGGTGCCGAGACCGAAAGGGGCGTGGCAAAGGCAAACAGGGCCGTCCAGCAGGGGGAGGTGCGGGACAGGAGGTTGCGCTTGAAGAAGGCCGGATCGGTCAGGGCCAGGAAGGGAGTCGCCTGTTCGGCGGGCAGGGCGATCACCACCGCATCGAAGCCGGCTGCCTCCCCGTCCTTCAGGTGCAGGCACCAGCCGGTCTCGTCGCGGCTCATGCCGGCCACGAAGCTGTTCCAGGCGATGTCGAGGCCCTCGGCCATGAACTTAAGCGGCGCGGTCATCGAGGGCGTGCCGACCCAGGCTTCGGGCCCGGCCGCCGGCCAGGGGGCCACGTGCCCCGCCGTGACCCAGCGGCTCACGGCCTCGGCAAAGGGCGGACTGCGCACGGTGAAATACTGCGCGCCCATGTCGAAGCTCGCCTCGCCCAGGGGCGTTTCGAGGCGCCGGGTCGCCATGCGCCCGGAGGGGCCGCGCCCCTTGTCGAACACCTGGATCTCGATCCCCTCGGCAGCCAGGGCGGTGGCGCAGGACAGACCGGCCATGCCGGCCCCAATGATGGCGATGCGCATCGCCTCAGCGTCCCATCAGCGCGAAGACGTCCTTGCGCTGGGCCGCATCGTCCGCAAAGCAGCCGAGCACCCGTCGCGTCAGCATGTTCACGCCCGGGGTGCGGACCCCGCGGCCGGTCATGCAGCCATGCTGGGCCTCGATCACCACCGCGACACCACGGGGCTGGAGATGCTGCCAGATGCAGTCGGCGACCTCTGCGGTCAGGCGTTCCTGGACCTGCAGGCGATGGGCATAGCCCTGCAGCACCCGCGCCAGCTTGGAGATGCCCACGACCCGGTCCTTCGGCAGGTAGGCGATGGAGGCCACTCCCGTGATCGGTGCCAGATGATGCTCGCAGTGGGACTGGAACGGGATGTCCCGCAGCAGCACGATCTCGTCATAGCCGCCCACCTCCTCGAAGGTGCGCGCCAGGTGAATGCCGGGGTCCTCGTCGTAGCCGTCGCAATATTCCAGCCAGGCCCGGGCGACCCGGCCGGGGGTGTCGCGCAGGCCCTCCCGGGACGGATCCTCTCCGGCCCACCGCAGCAGGGTCCGGACCGCGTCCTGCACGTCCTCGGGCACCATGACCTTGCCATCCGGCCCCGAAAGGCGTGCATCGGGAGAGAAGTAGTTCATCTGGGTCTGTCCTGGTCGCCATCCGGCGCTGTCGAGCGCGCGAGGCGGCACCCACGCCGCCCCTTGTCAAACCTGAGCCCGTTGCGCATCCTCGCCAACATGTCCAAAAGGGAAGCTGTTCCGGCCGCCAGGGCTCTGCGGTCGAATCCCGCGCTGGCGAAGATGATCGATGCCAGTCCGATTGCGGCCGTGCTGAGCGACCCCCGCCAGCCGGACAATCCCATCGTGCACTGCAACGCGGCGTTTCTCGCCCTGACCGGCTATGAGCGGACCGAGGTCGTGGGGCGCAACTGCCGCTTTCTGGCCGGACCGACCACCGAGCCGGAACTGTCGGAACAGATCCGTCAGGGGGTCCGGGCCCGGATTCCGGTGCTGGTCGAGATCCGCAACTACCGGAAGGATGGCACGCCCTTCCGCAATGCGGTGCTCGTCGCCCCCATCTTCGATGCGGAGGGGGAACTGGACTTCTTTCTCGGGTCCCAGACCCTGGCACCGGAGGACGGCGGCGGGCCGTCCCGGGCGGAGCAGGCGCGGGGCCGCATCGAAGGCCTCAGCGGCCGTCAGCGGGAAGTGCTGCTGGGCATGTCCAGCGGCAAGCTGAACAAGCAGATCGCCCATGACCTCGGCTTGACCGAACGGACGGTGAAGATGCACCGGGCCGCGCTGCTCAAGGCCCTGGACGTGCGCTCGGGGGCCGATGCGATCCGACTGGCGGTCGAGGCGGGGTACTGACGGCCCGGCCGGGCCTGGATCCTGATTTACAGGGGTGCCCGATGGCGCCATGTTCCGGCCCACGGGCCTATGCAATCCGGTGCCGGCAGGCGGATCGGGGCACCCGTGACCGTCCCAGGGAGTCAGGAAGACAATGGTTGCGCGTTCAGACGAGATGAAGACCCGGCGCTTTGTCCTGAAGGCCGGTTCGGCGGCGGTTGCCACCGTTGCGGGCCTCGCGGTGGCAGGTTCGGCCAGCGCCAAGGTGCCCCAGAAGGGGGTGCAGTACGTGGACGTGTCCACCAAGCCGAAGATGAACTGCGCCAACTGCGCAAGCTTCGTGAAGCCCAATGCCTGCAAGCTGGTCGAGGGCGTGATTGCGCCGCTGGGCTATTGCATGATCTGGTCGCCCGCGCCGAAATAGGCGAGGGGCGGGGCGGACAGGCGCGTCCGCGGCTAGTGACGGTCTGCGCGCCTGCGGCGGACCGCTCAGCCCGGCGTACGGGCACCGGGCCGCAGGGGCGGCAGCTTGACGCTCGGATTGGATGCGTTCTGCTTTGCGGGACCCGGCTTCTTGGGTTTCCCCTTACTTTCCTTCATTGGACGGCCTCATGAGTGGGATGGGGATCGCGCCGCCGATGACGGTCGGCGCGACGCGGGCATTTGTTTGCAGCAGGGCAATGCCCCGGTCACTGATCTGCCAGCCACTGGCCTGACGGACGGCGAGGCCGGCATCGGTCAGGGCGCGGGCATCGGCGATATTGATGAAGGCGACATCCTCGCCCTGTCGCTTTCGGTCCAGGTTGCGCAAGGCGGCAAGCTGGTCTTCGGTGAGGTGGATCATTTCGGGCCCCGGGTGGCGCGGGGCGGCGTCCGGCCTGGGGGTCGGGCCTTGCGCGCCTCGCCGCGCAGTACGGCGCGCAGCACGGTGCGTTGCGCCGCCGTCCGGTCGGGGAGCCGGATTTCCGCCCGCGCCCCCTGGCTGACCTCACCCCGGTGCCGGGCGCCGAGCGCCCAGGCCGCCGCGCGCACGGCGCGGTCGGGCACGAAGTGCGAGTTGATCCATTCCATCAGCCGGGACATGGCGGGCCTTCCTTTGCGCGGCGCGCCACGGATGGCTGTCGACAGGCCCTGCATATAGGCGCTCCGGCCGCTGGAACCTAAGGATTCCGGGCCGATGGTGGCCAGATGCCGGAAACGTGTCGGGGCCGGCCGCGCGACCGGTGGCGGGTGGAAAGTCATTGTCCGGTCGTCAACGTGCGGCTAAGGGATGGCAGAGGGTGAGGTGCGAAATGAGCTTCAGTACGCGATGTCTGGTGGCCGGTGTGGCCTGGCTGGCTCTGGCGGCCGGTGCGCAGGCGGATGACCGCCCCGACGCGGTGGACGCCGTGGTCGTGACCGCCACCCGGATTCCCGTGGACGAGCAGCGGTTGCCCGCCATGCTCACCCGGATCAGCGGCCAGGACCTCGCAAACCGGGGCGCGGAGGATCTGCGCACCACCCTGGCCCTGGTGTCCGGGGCCGAGGCCCCTCCGGGCGGTGATGCCGGCCCGGCCAGTGCCGTGCCGTCCTTCTGGGGTCTGCACGAGTTCGACGCCTTTCTGCTGGTGGTGGACGGGGTGCCGTGGGGCGGGGCGTTCAATCCGGCCATCTCCACCCTCGACCTGAACAATGTGGACCGGGTGGAGGTGCTCAAGGGGCCGTCCCCCGTGGCCCTCGGCCAGAACGCCTTTGTCTGGGTGATCCAGGTGATCCACAATCCGGCGGGGGAGGCGAGCCCGAACCTCTCCCTGTCCGGGGGGGAACACGGCTCCTACGAGGGGTCGCTGGTGGTGAACCTGCCCCGGTTCGGCGATGTGAAGCAGACCCTGTCCGTCAGCGGCGAGCATCAGGGTTTCGCCGACAGCTTTGAAAGGGTTCGGGATATCAAGGCCCAGTACCGGGCGGCGACGCCACTTGCGGGCGGCGATCTGCGGGCCAGCCTGGACCTCGCGCTCCGCCGGGACAAGCCGCAGAGCCCGGTGGTTCTCGTGGACGGCCGCCTCACCGACCAGACGCCCCTGAACGCCAACTACAACCCGGCGGATGGCCGGATCGACAATGACAGCGTCCATGGCACCCTGGCCTATGACCATCCCACGCCCCTTGGCATCTGGACCACCCTGGTGTCGGCGGCCTACACCCAGATCACCGACATCCGCGGGTTCCTTCGGCCGGATCTGACCGATAGCGGCGATGCCAATGCCGACTCGCAGAACCAGCGCCGGCGCATCCTCGATGGCTATGTCGACACCCACCTGAGCTTCGAGGGCCCGCTGGGCGCCAAGGTGCTGGTGGGGACCGACGTGCTGGCGGGCGTCGGGCGGCAGATCAGCCGCAACGGCGAGTACTATGTTCCCCTCAGCGGCAAGGTCCGGGCCCCGTCGACGGCCACGCTGCACGTGGACGAGATCAACACCATCGACGATACCCGGGTCTTCGCCGGGCAGTACGTCCAGGCGGACTGGACCTCGGGTGCCCTCAATCTGCTGGCGGGCCTGCGGGTCAACGAGATGTCCGAGCACAAGCGCTCGGGCCATCTGGACACCCTCGACCCCACGGCCAGCGAAGCGGCGGGCGACCATCGCGCCGGTGCCCGGCTGAGCGGCAATCTGGGAGCCAGCTGGCGTCTGTGGCAGAGCGGGCCGGATCATCTGGTGATCTATTCCGATCTGCGGCGGACGAGCCAGGCGGGGGCCGTGGACTTCGGCCCGGACTACACGCCCGACGTGCTGAAGGTGGAGCGGGCGACCATCTACGAAGTCGGTGCGAAGGGTGTGGCGCTCAACGGCCGCGTGGAATACGAGGTGTCCGCCTTCCGGCTGGACGACCACAACCTGGAAATCGCGACCACGGACGCCAACGGCAACCCGATCATCCAGAATGCCGGATCCGAGCGGCTCCAGGGCGTGGAGGCGGAGGCCCGCTACCACGCCGCGCCGGCCCTGAACCTGTTCCTGTCCGCCAGCTGGCATGATGCCACCTTCACCCACTACATCGCCTCCGAGGGCGGGGCCAACATCGACGTGAGCGGCAACAGCCTCACCCTCTCACCGACCTGGCTGGTCGGGGCCGGCCTCGTCTATGCCCCCGCCCAGGGCCTCGGGGGCAGTCTGGTGGTGAACCTGGCCGACAAGCGGTGGCTGAACCTGACCAATACCGCCCAGGCCCCGGCCTATGCCACGGTGGATGCGGGCCTGACCTGGAAGACCGGGCGGCACACGCTGTTCCTGCGGGGGACCAATCTGACCGACCGGCGGGATGCCGCCACGGCCAGCGAGTTCGGCGACCAGTCCTTCTATCGGGTCTCCGGTCGCAAGGTCATGGCCGGCCTGTCGGTGGCCTTCTAGCGCAGGCGGGACATCAGACGCCGCACGAGGCGACGCGAAGGACCAGGACCGGTCCATCCACCCTCAGGGGGGCGACGTGCCCCGCCGGGGATAGGTGCAGGGCGTCGTGATGCGCAAGCTCGTGGCGCACCTCCCCGATCCAGGCGGTCGTGGGGCGAAGGGCAATGAGCATCAGCACCGCCAGGATGTCCGGTATGGCGGGGATCGTTCCCGCGAGGTGGTCCTCGATGCTGCCGCGAAATGCGCCCCTTCGCACCATGAGGTTCAGGTCCAGGACCGGGCCGTCAAGGGGGCGGCCCGTCACCGCCACGTCGCCTGGAAAATCCAGCGCTGGGGTCTGTGGCGTCAGGACGTGCTCTGCGTGGGGGTCGGTGAAGGTCAGCGCGAGAGCGCCTTCCAGCACCTTCAGGGTGCGGTCGATGCCGGGGAAGGACGAGAACGGGCCCGCCACGGCAACTTCAGCCATGCTGACCCGCCAGTCGAAGTCCCCGGACGCGCCGGACGAGGGAGCGGCGATCACCTCCCGGGTGGTCCCGCCCCCATTCTTCCAGGGCTGGGCCACACGGTCGGCGGCCCGCAGGATCGTTCCTGTCACGTCAGGATGCCGGGCAGGTCGAGCCCCTTGTCCCGGGCGCAGTCGAGGGCGATGTCATAGCCGGCATCGGCGTG
>DAINBM010000028.1:0-12376 GCA_036732965.1 Caulobacteraceae bacterium
AGACCGAGTGGCACCAGGTCGTGATCTTCAACGACAACCTCGTGAAGGTGGCCGAGAGCTATCTGCGCAAGGGCTCCACCGTCTATATCGAAGGGGCGCTCCAGACCCGCAAATACACCGACGGGCAGGGTGTCGAGAAGTTCTCGACCGAGATCGTGCTGCAGAAGTTCCGGGGGGAACTGACCATGCTCGGCGGGCGCGGCGGCGCCTCGGAGAGCGATGACGGCGGCTATGATCGCGGGTCCTCGGCCCCGGCCTCGTCCGGCGGTCGGGACTTCGGCGGGGGTGGTGGGCGGCAGGCCCCCTCCGGTGGCGCGCGGGAAAGCTTCGCGGCGGATCTGGACGACGAAATCCCGTTCTAGGCCGGGACGCGCCGGACCGGTGGCCGCGATCCCTGCCGGCCTGCAGTTCTTTTGCGTCAGGGCCGGGCAGGTGCTAACAGTTGGGGACGAGGTGCGGGGCGATTCCGGTCCCACCGCCGTCACCTGTCCTTGAGCCCGCGGCTCATCCTCCAGACCCTGTAAAGTTGCCTTGAGCGATCACGCCGAAACACCCCCTGGCCCCGTAGCGGGCGGACCTGATGAGACTGGTGGGGGCGTCGCCCTCATCACCATCGAGGACGAACTGAAGCGCAGCTATCTCGATTACGCCATGAGCGTGATCGTGGCCCGCGCCCTGCCGGACGCCCGGGACGGCCTGAAACCGGTGCACCGGCGCATCCTGTTCTCCATGCACGAGAACGGCTTCTCCGCCGGGGGGCAGTACCGCAAGTCGGCCCGGGTGGTGGGCGACGTCATCGGTAAGTATCACCCGCACGGGGACGTGGCGGTCTATGACGCCCTGGTGCGGATGGCCCAGGACTTCTCCATGGGCCTGCCGCTGATCGACGGGCAGGGCAATTTCGGCTCCGTCGACGGGGATCCCCCCGCGGCCATGCGCTATACCGAAAGCCGGATGACCCGGGCCGCCGAGGCGCTGCTCGCCGATCTCGACAAGGACACCGTCGCCTTCAAGCCCAACTATGACGGCTCGGAACGGGAACCGGCGGTGCTGCCGTCGCGTATCCCGAACCTGCTGGTCAATGGGGCCGGCGGCATTGCCGTGGGCATGGCCACCAACATCCCGCCCCACAATCTGGGCGAGATCGTGGATGCCTGCGTCGCCCTGCTGGACGATCCGGAGATCTCGCTGGAGGCCCTGCTGGACATCGTGCCGGGGCCCGACTTCCCCACGGGCGGCGAGATCATCGGCCGGACCGGCGCCCGCAACGCCCTGATGACCGGCCGCGGCTCGGTGGTGGTGCGGGGCAAGACGGCCATCGAGACCCGGGTGAAGGACCGTGAGTCCATCATCATCACGGAAATTCCCTATCAGGTGAACAAGGCGAGCCTGGTGGAGCGCATCGCCGAGCTCGTCCGGGAAAAGCGGATCGAGGGCATTGCCGACCTGCGGGACGAGAGCGACCGGGACGGCATGCGGGTCGTGATCGACCTGAAGCGCGACGCCGGTGCGGACGTCATCCTGAACCAGCTCTATCGCTACACCCCGCTGCAGTCCTCCTTCGGGGTGAACATGCTGGCCCTGAACGAAGGGCGGCCGGAGCAGCTGGGCCTGCGTCCCCTGGTCCAGGCCTTCCTCAGCTTCCGCGAGGAGGTGGTGGTCCGCCGCACCAAGTTCGAACTGAACAAGGCCCGCAACCGGGGCCATGTGCTGGTCGGTCTGGCCATTGCCGTCGTCAATATCGACGAGGTGATCCACATCATCCGCTCGTCCAAGGATCCCAGCGAGGCGCGCGAGCGTCTGCAGGCCCGCAACTGGCCCGCCGGCGACATGCTGCCCCTGATCGCGCTCATCCAGGATCCCCGGACCGTGCTGATCGAGGAAAGCTCGGTCCGGCTGTCCGACGAGCAGGCCCGCGCGATCCTCGCCCTGACCCTGTCCCGCCTGACAGGCCTTGGCCGCGACGAGATCTTCGAGGAGGCCGGCGAGCTGGCCGAGGCCATTCGCGGCTATCTGGACATCCTGGGCAGCCGCGAGCGCGTGCTGGCCATCATCCGCGAGGAGCTGCTGGAGGTGCGCGCCGCCTTTGCCCGCCCGCGCCGCACCCAGATCGTCGACGGTGACGCCGACGTGGAGGACGAGGACCTCATCCCCCGGGAGGAGATGGTCGTCACGGTCACCCACGGGGGCTATGTGAAGCGCACGGCGCTCTCCGCCTACCGGACCCAGCATCGGGGCGGCAAGGGCAAGTCCGGCATGGCCATGAAGGACGAGGACGCGGTGGTCCGCGTGTTCGCCGCCTCCACCCATGCGCCGGTGCTGTTCTTCTCGTCCAACGGCAAGGTCTACAAGCTGAAGGTGTGGCGTCTGCCCCTGGCCCAAGCCAATGCCCGGGGCAAGGCCTTCGTCAACCTGCTGCCGCTGGAGGACGGGGAGGTGATCACCACGGTCCTGCCCCTGCCCGAGGATGAGGCCCAGTGGGACGCGCTGGACGTGATGTTTGCCACCACTCACGGGGACGTCCGCCGCAACAAGCTGTCGGACTTCGCCCAGGTGAACCGCGCGGGCAAGATTGCCATGAAGCTGGGCGAGGATGATGGCAGCATCGTCGGCGTCGCCCTGTGCACCGAGGATCAGGACGTGCTGCTGACCACCGCGGTGGGCCGCTGCATCCGCTTCCAGGTGAACGATGTCCGGGTGTTTGCCGGCCGCGAATCCACCGGCGTGCGTGGTATTCGCCTGGCCGACGGGGACAGCGTGATCTCCATGGCCATCCTGCGCCATACGGACGCGTCGCCCGCCGAACGGGTGGCCTATCTGCGTTATTCCGCAGGCCTTCGGGCCGCGGTGGGGGATGCCGCCGACGGAGAGACCGGTCCGGAGCCCGAGGTGGAGGCCGATGAGGTCGAGGGGGCCGAGGCCGAGGTGGGGATGGAGCGCCTGATTGCGCTCGGTGCCGCCGAGCAGCTGATCCTTACGGTGACCGATACGGGTCTCGGCAAGCGGACCTCCTCGTATGACTATCGCTGCACCGGGCGGGGCGGCCAGGGGCTGGTGGCCCATGACCTGTCGCGCCGCGGCGGGCGTCTGGCAGCCAGCTTCCCGGTGGAGGAAGGTGATGACATCCTGCTCGTCACCGACGGGGGTCAACTCATCCGGGTTCCGGTCGGACAGGTGCGGATCGCCGCCCGAAACACGCAGGGTGTGAATATTTTCCGCACCGGAGACGGAGAACGGGTTGTGTCCGTCGAGCGTCTGGCCGAAACCGATGGCGGCGACGATGCGGACGAGGCATCAACCGAGGACCCGGCCGCCCCGATCACGGAATAGATCGGCGGCGGGTTGGGCCAGGGAAGGGGAGAGGTGCGGCGACGATGCGGATAGGACTGTATCCCGGGACCTTTGATCCCATCACCAACGGGCACCTCGACATCATCGGCCGGGCGGTCAAGCTGGTGGACCAGCTGGTGATCGGCATCGCCATCAATCGCGACAAGGGGCCATTATTCAGCCTGGATGAGCGGGTTGAAATGGTCATGACCGAGACCGCGCACCTGCAGGTGCCGGGGGCGGCCAAGATTATCGCTGTGCCGTTCGAGAACCTCCTCATGCATTTCGCTGAAAGTGTCGGGGCCAACGTCATCGTCCGCGGCCTTCGCGCCGTGGCGGATTTCGAGTACGAGTTCCAGATGACCGCCATGAACCAGCAGCTGAACCGGAACATCGAGACGGTCTTCCTGATGGCCGACCCGCGGCATCAGGCCATCGCCTCCCGTCTGGTCAAGGAAATCGCGCGCCTGAATGGCGAGATCAGCGGATTCGTCAGCCCGGGTGTGGCAGAGCGGGTCCAAGCCAAATACGCCGCTGCCGCCGTGGCCGCGCGCAAGTCCTGACAGAACGAGTGCGATGACCTCCTTTCGTATGATCCTTGCCGCTGCGGTTGCCGGAAGCCTTGTTGCCGCTCCGGCCCACGCCAAGCCCAAGCCGGTGGTCGGACCGGCCCCGATCCCGGCGATCCGCGATATGGACTGGGTGACGGTGGATCCTGACAATCTTCTCGTCATTGACACGACCCGCGGGCGGATCGTCGCGGAACTCTACCCCACCCTCGCGCCCAGGACGGTGGATCGGATCAAGACCCTGGCCCGGCAGCACTTCTATGACGGCCAGACCTTCTTTCGCGTGATCGACCAGTTCATGGCCCAGACCGGAGACCCGACCAACACGGGCACCGGTGGCTCCACCCTGCCGGACCTTGCGGCGGAGTTCACCTTCCGCAGGACGCCGCCCTTCGACTTCCTGCCGATGACGGTCGAGCATGGCGAGACCACGGGTTTCCACGGCGCCATGCCGGTCGGCAGCCAGTCGGACACGCTGATGAGCCTCAGCGTCGCAGGGGCCGTGAATGGTTGGGGCATGTTCTGCCCCGGTGTTCTGGGCATGGCCCGGGCGGAAAAGCCGGACTCGGCCAACAGCCAGTTCTTCATCATCCGGCAGACCTCGGCGTCCATCGACCAGCGCTACACCGCCTTCGGGCGCGTGCTGCAGGGGCTCGAGTTCGTCCGGCTGATCAAGGTCGGTGAACCCGTCACACCGCCGCAGGACAAGATGACCCGGGTCCGTCTGGGCTCCGACCTGCCGCCGGGCGAAGCGGTATCCCTTGCCCGTCTGGACGCGAAGTCCCCCAACTTCGCCGCCACAGCCGCCATAACCAAGGACCGCAAGGGCCCCGACTTCACCGTCTGCGACGTGGACATCGTCCTCAAGGACACCGCGAAGAAGAACTAGGCCGGGCGAGGACCGCGCGGCGGCCGGACCTGTCTTGGCCGATCAGATCTCCACCCTGCCGCCCCGGCCCATGCGGAAGGCGGCATAGAGGGCGAGGACCACGGCCACGACCACCAGGCTGGACCAGGCCTCGATCGCCCGGGCGGGGGTGATGATCATGGCCACCAATACCGCGACCATGGCGGCCACGGTGATGTAGCTGGATGCCGGGAACAGCCACATCCGCACCCCGAGGCGCTCCGGTGCCGTGGTCTCCAGATGCCGGCGCAGGCGGATCTGGGCCAGCGCGGTGATCAGATAGACGATCAGCATGATGGCTCCCGACGCGTTGACAAGGAAGGCGAAGACCTTTTCCGGCGACACCACCGAGGCAAAGATCGCCACATATCCGAACAGGCTGCAGAACAGGATCGCCCGGGCCGGGACCTTGCGCCGGTTCAGCTTCACCAGGGCCTTCGGCGCATCCCCCCGGGCGGACAGGGTGAACATCACCCGCGAGCAGACATAGATGGCCGAGTTCAGGCAGGACAGGACCGCCGTCAGCACCACGATCTTCATGGCGAAGGCCGCCGCCGGGACATTCATGCTTTCCAGCGCCACGGCGAACGGGCTGTCGCCGGAGTGGATCTGCCGCCAGGGGATGATCATCAGGATCAGGCTGATGGAGCCGATGTAGAACAGGAGGATCCGCATCACCACCGAACCGGTCATGTTGGCGATGGTCCGGGCGGGTTCCGGGCATTCGGCCGCTGCGATCGTGGCGATCTCGGCCCCGCACAGGGCGAAGATCACGGTCACCACGCCACTCAGCACCGCACCGAACCCGAAGGGCGCAAAGCCTCCATCCCGGGTCAGGTTGGCCGCGTGGTCCATGGGATTGTGGCCCAGAACGAACACCAGCCCGACGAGGATGAAGGCGAGGATGGCCGCCACCTTCAGGGAGGCGAACCAGAACTCGAACTCCCCGTAGGAGCCGGTGGACATCAGATTGACCGCCGTCATCATGGCCAGCAGGCCCCAGCCGATCACCCAGATCGGCAGTTCCGGCACCCAGTCATGCAGGATCTTGGCACCGGCAATCGCCTCGACGGCCGCCACGATGGCCCAGAAATACCAGTAGAGCCAGCCATTGGTGAACCCCGCCCAGTTGCCGAGGCCGAGGCGGGCATATTCGGTGAAGGCCCCGACATGGGGATAGGCGACCGCCATTTCCCCCAGCATCCGCATGACCATCAGGATGACGAGACCCGCCAGGGTGTAGCTGATGATGATCCCGGGGCCGACGGTGGCAATCGCGGCGCTGGAGCCGACAAACAGCCCCGCCCCGATGATGCCTCCGATGGAGATCATCGCCACATGGCGGGATTTCAGGGACTTGCCCAGTTCATGGACAGTCCCGGCAGCCTGGTCGGTGGTCACGCGTCTGATCCCCTCTTGACGCCCAAGTTCGGTCGAAGTGTCGTGGTGCTCGCCGTCCGCGGGGCTATTTCGCGGCCAGGGATGTGGTCGTCTGCTCCAGCCGCGACGCGTAGCCGTCCAGGGTCCGGGCCACCACCCTGACATAGGCCTGTGCCTCCGCCCAGCGACGGCTTTCGATGGCCTCGCGGATGCCGGGCAGGGTCTTGGCCCCATAGCCGGTCAGCATGCCGGGCGCATAGATCATGTGGTGGAACCAGGGGCGGCCCGGCAGGCCTTCCGGCGCGGTCAGCGCCTGTTCCAGACCCGACAGGACCGGCTCCAGTGCCGCCTGCTGCGCGCGGGAGAGATGGCCGACCGAGGCGGCAGAGGCCGTGTCGAAGGCGGCGGTGGCCCGGGCCAGCCGCTCGACGGCGGCGTCAAGCGTCGCGAAATCCAGCGTCTCCGCCGGCGTGTCCGCGGCGGGCGGGTGTGTGGGATGGATGGGATCGTCCGCGAGGGCATAGGCCTTGGTCTGGGTCAGGATCGCAGACTGGGCATCATCTGCCTTCGCCTTTTCAACGAGTTGCTTCACTTCCTTCAGATACCGCGTGACCGCGGTGGACACCGGCGCGAGCCCCAGCGGGGGCATGTCTGCGTCCGCGAGGCGCAGCATCACCCGGCCGGCGGTCTGGGCCAGCGCGACCTCGTACCGGAAGTCCGGGTCGCCATAGCGCAGATAGTGGTCATAGCTGTCATAGATCGAGTGATAGACGCCGCCCATCTCGCCTTCCCCGCCGTAGCCGAGATCGATGGATGCGATCCCCAGATGCTGGATGAAGGCGGAGTAGTCGGAGCCGGAGCCCAGAGGGGCGAGGGGCAGATCTCCGCCCTTGGCCGCGATCTCGGCCTCGGCCTTGGCATCCTCCCGGGCCCCCGGACGGGACCCGTCGATCAGGGCGCGTGCCCGGCGGCGTTCGGCGACGGTGGCACCCGTTTCCGGGTCCGTCACATCCCGGGCCACCTGATTGACCAGCCCCTGCAGGCTGTGGCTGCCTTCCGCCCCCAGGAAGCCGCGCTCGTTGGAGTCCGAGTTGACATAGGCCAGGGCCTTCTTCTGCAGCTCCGCGGCATGGGCCTCGGCCCACTCGGTCGAGCCGATCAGACCCGGCTCCTCCGCATCCCAGCTGGCATAGACCAGGGTCCGCTTTGGCCGCCAGCCGGATTTCGCCAGGGCGCCGATGGCCTTGGCCTCTTCCATCAGGACCACATTGCCGGACAGGGGGTCTGTGGCCCCGAACACCCAGCCGTCGTGATGGTTGCCGCGGATCACCCACTGGTCTGGGAACTCCTTGCCCTTCATCACGGCGATCACGTCGTAGATCGGCTTCAGGCTCCAGTCCGATCTGACCATCAGGTGCGCCGAGGCCGCGCCAGTGCCGCCGACCCGATAGGTGATGGGCAGGGCCCCGCGGAAGTTGCGGGGGGCCAGGGGGCCGCCCATGGCCTCGAGGAACGGCTGGGCGTCCGCATAGGAGATGGGCAGGGCAGGGATCTTGAGGATCGTCGTCGCCGTCTCGCGGGTCAGGCGTCTCGCGTCCTTGGTCGCCCCGACGCCCGGGGTCAGCGGATCCCCGGCATAGATCATCATCTTCTGCACCGAGCCGCGCTGAACCCCCTGCGGCGGCCGCTGTCCGCCCTTGGGCCAGACATCATCCGTGGCGTAGCCGTCATCGGCGGGGTCCGAGAAGATCAGGCAGCCCACGGCCCCGTGTTCCTCGGCCAGCTGCGGTTTCAGACCCCGCCAGCCCGCCCCGTACCGGGCCAGCACGATCTTGCCCTTCACCGAGATGCCAAGACGTTCCAGCGCCCGGTAGTCCTCCGGCATGCCGTAGTTTACATAGACGATGTCGGCGGTCACATCGCCGTCGCCCTGGTAGGCGACGTAGGGGGGCAGGGCCGAAGCCGTCCGGCCGGACGTGCGGTCTCCTTCCACGGGAGTTTCGTGCAGGGCCGCGGTGAAGGGGTGTGGCCCCAGCAGTTCGAGCTTTTCCGCGATCGGGGTCGGATAGAGGATCTCGAAGGTCTCGATCCGGGCGTCCCAGCCCCAGGACTTGAACTTGGCCAGCATCAGCTCGGCATTGGCCTTGTCGTGCGGGGAGCCCACATGGTTCGGCTCCGACGACAGGGTTTCCAGCCAGCCCTTCATCTCGGCGGCGCTCAGGGCCTGGTCGAATGTCGCCTCCAGCGCCTGCTGCCGGGCGGCATTGTCCGCCGTGAACCCGAGGAGCGGCGCGGCCGACGCCCCGGCCGCCGACAGCATGAGACCCGCGGCGACACCAACGGCCAGAACCCTGCGAAGCGACATGTGACCCGGACTCCCCTGAAACGTCATCCGGACAGACTACGCCGCATTGGTGACGGGAGGCTAGGGGCTGCGACGCCACCCGTGATCGGCTAGGGCCTCGCCTACCAGCTCAGCACCACCTTGCCCGCCTGACCGGACACGGCGGCATCGAAGCCCGCCTGGAAGTCCTCCATGGCGTAGCGGTGGGTGATCAGGGGCTCGAGGTCCAGTCCGCCGCGGATCAGACCGAACATCTTGCGCCAGGTCTCGAACATCTCCCGGCCGTAGACGCCGTGAATGCGGATGGCCTTCATGATGATGTCCGACCAGTTCACCGTGGCATCTCCCGGCGGGATGCCCAGCATGGCCATGCGACCGCCCATGCTCAGCGAGGCAATGGCCTGGTTGATCGCGAGCGGTGCCCCCGACATCTCCAATGCCACGGCGAATCCGTTGTCGATCCGCAGTTCGGCCATCACGTCCCTCAGGTCTTCCTTCAGGATGTTCACGGGGCGGACGTCGGCCAGACGGGTGGCGATCTCCAGCCGCAGGTCGTTCTGGTCGGTGATCACCACGCTGCGGGCCCCGGCCCGGCGGGCGACGGCGGCGGCCATGGCACCGATGGGCCCGGCCCCGGTGACCAGCACGTCCTCGCCCATCAGGTCGAACTGCTGGGCGGTGTGGACCGCGTTCCCGAACGGGTCGAGCAGGGCACCGATGTCGAGGCTGACCTCGTCGGGCAGGGGCACCACGTTGAAGGCGGGGATGCACAGATAATCGGCGAACGCCCCCTGACGGTTCACGCCCACCCCTTGCGTGTCCGGGTCCAGATGGAACTGGCCCGCCCGGCTGGCGGCGGAGTGGAGATTGACGATGTGTCCCTCGCCCGAGACCCGTTGGCCGATCTTCAGGGGCCGGTCGACCCGGGCCCCGATCTCGACGATCTCGCCGGCGAACTCATGGCCGACGATCATCGGCGTGGGGATCGTCCGGGCCGCCCAGTCGTCCCACTTGTAGATGTGGATGTCGGTGCCGCAGATGGCTGTCCGCTGCACGCGGATCAGCACGTCATCGGGCCCCGGCGTCGGCACCGGCGCGCTGACCTGCCAGATGCCGGTCTGCGGATGAAGCTTGGAGAGGCCACGCATGGTCTGGCTCATCCCTGGCCCTCCAGCCGGTCGCGGACACGGGTGAAGGCGGCGATGGTCCGGTCGATCTGGTCGGGGGTGTGGGCCGCCGACAGCTGGGTGCGGATCCGCGCCTGCCCCCTCGGCACCACGGGGAAGGAGAAGCCGGTCACATAGATGCCCTCGTCCAGCAGCTGGGCCGCCATGGTCTGGGCGAGCCTGGCCTCGCCCAGCATCACCGGGATGATCGGGGTCTCTCCGGGCTTCAGGGTGAAGCCGGCGGCCGCCATGCCGGTCCGGAACCGGGCGGCATTGTCGGTCAGCCGGGCGCGCAGGGCGTCACCTTCCGCCGCCCGGGCGATGCGGATCGCCTCGAGCGCCGCACCGCAGACGGAGGGGGCGAGCGCATTGGAGAACAGATAGGGACGGGCCCGCTGGCGCAGCAGGTCGATCACCGATCGGCGCGCGGCGATGAAGCCGCCCATGGCACCGCCGAGGGTCTTTCCGTAGGTGCCGGTGAGGATGTCGATCCGCCCGCCGATCCCGTGATGCGAACCGGTCCCGCGCCCCCCCGGTCCGATGTGGCCGGTGGCGTGGCAGTCATCCACCATCACCAGGGCATCGAACCGGTCCGCCAGCCGGGTCAGTTCCGGCAGGTTGGCGATGTGACCGTCCATGGAGAAGACGCCATCCGTGGCGATGATGATGTTCCGCGCCCCCTCGGCCCGGGCGGCGGTGAGCTGGGTTTCCAGTTCGCCCATGTCATTGGCGGCATAGCGGTAGCGCCGGGCCTTGGACAGCCGGACCCCGTCGATGATCGAGGCATGGTTCAGGGCATCGGACACGATGGCGTCCCCCTCGCCGAACAGGGGCTCGAACACCGCGCCGTTGGCGTCGAAGCAGGCCGCGAACAGGATCGCGTCCTCGTAGCCCAGCCACTCGGCCGTCGCCTGCTCCAGGGTCTTGTGGATCGCCTGGGTGCCGCAGATGAAGCGCACGGAGGCGAGACCCGCGCCCCAGTCCCGACTGGCCTTCTCCGCCGCTTCGGAGATCCGTGGATCTCCGGCCAGACCCAGATAGTTGTTGGCGCAGAAGTTGAGGGCCGACACCTCCCGGCCGTCCGCCCCGCGCACGAGGATCTCCGGCCCCTGGCGGGACAGGATCACCCGTTCCGGCTTGGTCAGACCCTGATCGTCGATCTCCCGCAGGGTGGTGTCGACATCGGCGTAGAACTGATCGGGCATGGCGGACCCTCGTCTCGTCAAATGGAAATGTCCGACATAGCGGACTATTTCTCCAGTATCCGGGAAATTTCCGCTCAGCGCAATGTTGTGGGTCAGCTGGCCACGACAAGAAAGGCGCGGGTCCGGCCGGATGACAGGTTGCGCAGGGCGTGCGGCACATCGGCGGGATAGCGGGCGACCCCGTGGGCGGGGGCCCGGGCCACGGTCGTGCCGGACACCACCTCGAGCTCGCCCTCGATCACGGTCACATGCTCCACGGCTCCGGCGGCGTGGGGGGCGGAGATCAGGGCCCCCAGCGGCTCCAGCAGGATCTCGTACCATTCCGTCCGCCCCGCGGACTGCGCCGGGCTGAGGATGCGCAGGGTGCACAGTCCGTCCTCTGACCGGATCTCCGGCACGAAGTGACCGCCGATCACGTCGATGGCCGGGGCCGAGGCGGTGGTGGATCGCCCGCCCACCAGCTCGCTGATGTCGACGCCGAGCGCCCGGGTCAGGTTCCACAGGGTGGCAAAGGTCGGGTTGGCCTGGCTCCGCTCGATCTGGCTGAGCATGGAGCGGGACACCCCGCTGAGCGAGGCAAGCTGCTCCAGTGTCAGGCGTCGGCGCTTGCGCAGGGACTGGATCTGGGGGCCCAGCAGGGGGGCGTCGTCGGTCATCGGGCAGGGAACCTCGGATCAGCGCATGAAGCCATGATATTCCCGTATATTGGAATGTGTTCAATCTCCAGCTAAGCCTTGCGCCGGGACCCGACACGCATCGTCGGGTGCGTTGGGTCCGTGCCGCAGGGAGCTTCCATGACCACCAGTGTCTTCGACCTGTTCAAGCTGGGGGTGGGGCCCTCAAGCTCCCATACCATGGGCCCGATGACCGCTGCGGCCCGGCTGCTCGACGAACTTGCAGCGGCGGGGCAGCTGCCGCGGGTGACCCGGGTGGAGGTGACCCTCTATGGCTCCCTGGCCCTGACGGGACGGGGGCATGCCACCGACCGGGCGGTGCTGCTCGGTCTGATGGGGTTTGTACCGGCGACCCTCGACGCCGATGCCGCCGAATCGGCCCTGACGCAGCTTCGGGCGTCCGGGCACCTGACGCTCGGGCAGGCGGGTTCCGTCACGGGTCCGCAGATCGCCTTCGACGAGGCCGCAGACCTGTTGTGGCAGGGCATGACCCGCCTGCCGCGGCATCCGAACGCCATGCGCTTCCGCGTGACCCTGGGTGACGGCGACGGGCTGGTGGAGCGGATCTTCTATTCCCTCGGCGGGGGCTTCGTCGCGGACGATCGGCAGATGGATGCCAACACACCCGCCGGGGACGAGGTGACTGTCCCCTATCCCTTCACCTCGGGCTCCGAATTGCTGGCCATGGCCGACGGCGCGGGGCTGACCATTGCCGAGGTGATGATGGCTAATGAAAAGGCCCTTCGCTCCGCGGAAGAGGTGGAGACCGGTCTCGACCTCATCTTCGAGGCCATGGACGGC
>DAINBM010000029.1:0-12261 GCA_036732965.1 Caulobacteraceae bacterium
GCGGCCCGGTCCACAGTCTCCAGCCAGCGCACGGCGGCTCCGAAGCCGATGGCTTCCAGGATCGGCGGCGTGCCCGCCTCGAACCGGTGGGGGGGATCGGCATAGGTGATCCGGTCCATGGAGACGGTCCCGATCATCTCCCCGCCCCCCTGATAGGGCGCCATCTCCGCCAGCCGGTCCGCCTTGCCGTAGAGGATGCCGAAGCCGGTGGGTCCGTAGAGCTTGTGGCTGGAGAAGACGAAGAAGTCGCAGTCCAGGGCCACCACATCCACCGACTGGTGAACGATGGACTGGCAGCCGTCCAGCAGCACAACGGCCCCCACCCGGCGGGCCCCGGCCACGATCCGCGCCACGTCCGACACCGCGCCGGTGACATTGGACATGTGGGTCAGGGCCACGACCTTCGTCCGTGGTCCCAACAGGGCCTCGTAGGCGTCCAGATCCAGCGCGCCCTCCTCCGTGACGGGCACGAAGCGCAGCACCACGCCCTTGCGTTCGCGCAGGAAGTGCCAGGGGATCAGGTTGGCGTGATGCTCCATCTCCGAGACGATGATCTCGTCCCCGGCGGACAGGGTCAGGCCGAGGCTGGCGGCCACCAGATTGATCCCCTCGGTGGCCCCCTTTGTGAAGACGATCTCGTCCACCGAGGCGGCATTCACCAGCCGCCGCGCCGCCTCCCGGGCCGCCTCGTAGGCGTCGGTGGTCTCGTTGGCGAGGGTGTGCAGACCGCGGTGCACATTGGCATAGGAATGCTCCATGGCATGCACCATGGCGTCGATCACCGCCCGGGGCTTCTGGGCCGAGGCGGCGCTGTCCAGATAGACCAGCGGCTTGCCGTTCACCTGCCGGGACAGGATCGGGAACTGGGCACGGATGTCCGTATAGTTGAAGCTCATCGGCGCAGAGCCTCCAGCCCGTCGGCGAGGAAGGCCCGGGCGGCATCCTGCAGGGCGGGGGACGAGATCCGCTCGACGATCTCCCCGATGAAGGCCTCCACCAGCATCAGCCGGGCCTCGGTCTCCGGAATGCCCCGGCTCATGGCATAGAACAGGGCCTCGGCGTCCAGCGCCCCCACCGTGTTGCCATGGGCGCAGGCCACGTCGTCGGCATAGATCTCCAGCTCCGGCTTGGCGTCGATCTCGGCCCGGTCCGACAGGAGCAGCGCATTGTGCTTCAGCCGGGCATCGGTCCCGTCCGCCCCTTCGGCCACGACGATGCGCCCCTGGAACACCCCCCGGCCCTGGTCGGCGGCCACGCCGCGGATCAGCTGGTCGCTGCCGCCGCCGGGGCCCTGATGGTCGAGAATGGTGGTCTGGTCGGAGTGGCGGGTGCCCGCCAGCAGATAGGCCCCGTCCAGCCGGGCCTCAGCCCCGGCACCGGGATGGACCACGGTGGTGGCGATGCGCTGACGCCGGCCGCCGGTGGCCAGCACGGTCTGGTGCAGGGTCGCCGCAGCCGAGAGCGTCACGGTGGTGAGGCTCACCGACACGGCCTCGGCGCTGTCCGCCACGAGGACCAGCCGGTACAGGCTTGCCCCCTCGCCCAGGGAGATGTGCAGGGCGAGGTCCCGGGCATAGGGCCCCTGCCCCGCCTCGATCACATCCAGTAGGACCAGGGTTTCGCCCGCCGGAACCGCGAGGGCGGCGTCGGCCGTGCCCGCCGTCACGGGTGCGGCGAACCGGCGGAGCTGCACGCCCGCTGGCGCGGTGCGCTCCGGCAAGGGCTGAACGGCGTCGGACACCACCGGCAGGGGCCTCAGGGTCCCGCGCAGATCGGTCCAGCGCCAGTCCTCGTCCCGCCGTCCGGGCAGCCGGGTCTCGTCCCGGGTGAGCAGGGCGTCGCGCAGGCCGGTCATGCGGCGCTCGCATACTTGTCGTAGCCGTCCCGCTCCAGCTCCAGGGCCAGCTCCGGCCCGCCAGACGCGACGATGCGCCCCGCCGCCAGCACATGCACCCGGTCGGGGCGGATATAGTCGAGCAGACGCTGGTAGTGGGTGATGACCAGCATGGAGCGGCCCTCGCCGCGCAGGGCATTCACGCCCTCGGAGACAATGCGCAGGGCGTCGATGTCCAGTCCGGAATCGGTCTCGTCCAGGATCAGCAGGCGGGGCTCCAGCATGGCCATCTGGAAGATCTCCATGCGCTTCTTCTCGCCGCCGCTGAAGCCGACATTCAGGCCCCGGCGGAGCATCTCGAAGTCCATCTTCAGGGCCGCCGCCGTGGCCCGGGCGCGCTTCAGGAACTCCGGCGCGCCGATCTCGGCCTCGCCCCTCGCCTTGCGCTGGGCGTTCAGCGCCGTGCGGACGAAGGTCAGGGCCGGCACGCCGGGGATCTCCAGCGGATACTGGAAGGACAGGAACACCCCCTTGGCCGCCCGGGCGGCGGGGTCCAGGGCCAGGAGGTCGTCCCCGTCGAGGGTGGCGGTGCCGCCGGTCACCTCATAGCCCCCGCGACCGGCCAGGGTGTAGCTGAGCGTCGACTTGCCCGCGCCGTTGGGCCCCATGATGGCGTGCACCTGACCCGCCGGAAGATCGAGGGTCAGCCCCTTGATGATCGGCTTGTCGGCGACGGAAACGTGCAGGTTGTCGATATGCAGCATGGTCACTTTGCTTCTGGATTCGAGGAATATGTCCTTCGAGACGGGCCGTACCGGCCCGCCTCAGGCGGACAAAGGGTCAAGCTTTACAACGGTCGTCATCCTGAGACGGGCGAAACCCGTCTCGAAGGACGCAGAGGCGGACACACGCCTCATCCCACGCTCCCCTCGAGACTGACGGCGACGAGCTTCTGGGCTTCCACGGCGAATTCCATGGGCAGCTCCTGCAGCACCTCGCGGACGAAGCCGTTCACCAGCAGCTGGACCGCCTCCTCCTGGGAGAGGCCCCGCTGCATGACGTAGAACAGCTGTTCCTCGGACAGGCGGGTGGTCGTGGCCTCGTGCTCCAGCTGGGCGTTGGCGTTGCGCGCCTCCACATAGGGGACGGTGTGGGCCGCGCAGGTCTTGCCGATCAACAGGCTGTCGCACTGGGTGAAGTTGCGGGCGCCCGTCGCCTTGGGATGCACCGAGACCAGGCCCCGGTAGGTGGAGCTGGAATGCCCCGCCGAGATGCCCTTGGCGATGATCCGCGAGCGGGTATTGGCCCCCAGATGGATCATCTTGGTGCCGGTGTCCGCCTGCTGGCGGCCATTGGTGATGGCGATGGAGTAGAACTCGCCGGACGAGGCGTCGCCCCGCAGGATGCAGGACGGGTACTTCCAGGTGATGGCCGAGCCGGTCTCCACCTGGGTCCAGCTGACCTTGGAGCGGGCGCCCCGGCAGTCGGCGCGCTTGGTGACGAAGTTGTAGATGCCGCCCTTGCCCTCGGCATCGCCGGGGTACCAGTTCTGGACGGTGGAATACTTGATCTCCGCATCGTCCAGCGCCACCAGCTCCACCACCGCCGCATGCAGCTGGTTCTCGTCACGCATGGGGGCGGTGCAGCCCTCGAGATACGACACATAGGACCCGGCGTCGGCGATGATCAGGGTCCGCTCGAACTGCCCGGTATTCAGGGCATTGATGCGGAAATAGGTGGACAGCTCCATGGGGCAGCGCACGCCGGGGGGCACGTAGACGAACGAGCCCTCGGAGAACACCGCCGAGTTGAGGCAGGCAAAGTAGTTGTCGCTCACCGGCACGACGGAGCCCAGATATTTGCGCACCAGCTCCGGATGCTCCCGCACCGCCTCGGAGAGCGGGCAGAAGATCACGCCGGCCTTGGCCAGCTCCGCCTTGAAGGTGGTCACCACCGACACGCTGTCGAACACCGCATCCACGGCATAGCGCGGCGAGCCCTGCACGCCGGCGAGGAAGGCCTGTTCCTTCAGCGGGATGCCCAGCTTGGCATAGGTGGCCAGAAGCTCCGGATCCACCTCGTCCAGGGACCTGGGCCCGTCCTTCTGCTTCGGCGCGGCGTAGTAGTAGAGATCCTGGTAGTCGATCCTTGGATAGTTGACCCGGGCCCAGTCCGGCTCGTCCAGGGCCAGCCAGCGCTCATAGGCCTCGAGGCGCCAGTCCAGCATCCACTGGGGCTCGTCCTTCTTGGCGGAGATGAAGCGGATGACGTCGGTGTTCAGCCCCCGCTCGGCGAACTCCTGCTCGATGTCGGTGACGAAGCCGTGGGCGTACTTCTCCCCGGCCAGGGCCGCAACGGTATCGACTGTGTCCTGATCCGCGGCCATCAGGCCACCTCCGTCCGTTGTCGGGCCGAGACCCTCGCATATCCGTCCAGCCACAGATCGGCAAAGGCCGACCAGTGGGCGATTTCCGTGGCATGGCCGCCCGAGGCGCGAAGCGCGAACGGCGCCAGCGCCCCCTCGCCCATGGCCTCCAGCACCGGCGATGGCCGGACCTTGCCCGACGAGCAGGCGGCACCGGCCGACACCTGGATCCCGCCGAGGTCCAGCCACATGACCTGCCGGTCCGACGGCCAGCCGGGCACGGCAAGACACAGGGTGTTCGGCAGCCGCAAGGCGTCCTCGCCGAGGATACGGGCCCCGGCGGCCTTCAGACGCGCCGCAACGGCATCCCGCCCGGCGGACTGGCACGCGGCCTCCGGCAAGGCGGCCAGCGCCGCCCCGGCCGCCGCCCCGAAGCCGACGATCGCGGCCACGTTCTCGGTGCCCGGACGCAGGCCCTGCTCCTGCCCGCCGCCGCGCCACAGGGGCACCGGCCGGACCGGCGCGGCAAAGGCCAGCGCGCCCGCCCCCTGCGGACCGCCCAGCTTGTGCGCGGACAGGGCCAGGGTGTCGGCCCCCAGTGCCGTCATGTCCACGGCCATCTTCCCCGCCGCCTGCACCGCATCCACGTGCAGCCGACCGTCGGTTGCGTGCAGCAGCGCGGCCGCCGCCGCCACCGGCTGGATGACGCCCGTCTCGTTGTTGGCCAGCATCAGGGCCGCCGCCACCCGGTCGCCACGGCCCAGGCGTACCGACAGCCAGTCGAGGTCGGCGACACCCTGCGGGGTCACCGGCCAGATCTCCACCGGGACAGTCCCCGCCCGGGCGGTCTGCATCACCGCGTCATGCTCGATGGCGCTGACCAGAAGGGCGTCGACCCCCTCGGACACGGCGCGCAGGCCCAGCGCATTGGCCTCGGTCCCGCCACTGGTGAAGACCAGCCGCTCCGTCGCTGCACCGACCAGGGCCGCCACCTCGCCCCGGGCCCGCTCCACCCCGTCCCGGGCCTTGCGTCCGGCCCCGTGGACGGAGGACGGATTGCCCGGCGCGTCCAGCACCGCCAGCATGGCCGCCCGCGCCTCCGGCCGCAGGGGGGCCGTGGCATTCCAGTCCAGATAGAGGATGGGGCGCTGAGCGGTCACCGGATCAGGCCGCCGCCGTGCGGTCAAAGCCCGCGCCCTCGGCCGCCGCCGCAGGGGCCAGGCGCCCGTCCAGCACGTCGGCCAGGGTGATGTGGCTGAGATAGGCCTCGATCTGCAGGCTCAGGGCGTCCCACAGGTCATGGGTCAGGCAGCGCTCGCCCTTGGCCATGCAGCCGCGGCCGCCATTGTGGTGGGAGCAGCGGGTGGCGCGCAGGGGCTCGTCCACCGCCTGGACAATGGCGGAGATGACCGTCGCCGTGGCCGGTGCCGCCAGGCGGTAGCCGCCGCCGGGGCCGCGGACGCTGCGCACCAGCCCGCCCTTGCGCAGGCGGGCGAACAGTTGCTCGAGATAGGACAGGGAGATTTCCTGCCGGGTGGCAATCTCGGCCAGGGACACGGCGCGGCTTTCCCCATGACGGGCGAGATCCGTCATGGCCATCACGGCATAGCGCCCCTTGGTGCTCAATCGCATGGCGTGCTCGATCGCATGGCGAAGGTTCCGGTCCCGGCGGTGCGGCGGCCGGAAAGAGGGGCCGCCCGTCAAAAATTCCGCGACAGTGCGCGACCTGTGCTAAAAGCCGCGTCCTCACGCCTCGGGGACTTAGGAAGTCCTACCGGGGCGGTCAAGTATTTCGCGACGGCCCGGGCGTCAAACCCCGGGCCGCGCCCCAGCGAAAGGCCCTGGACCTCGATGCCCGAAGTGATTTTGACCGGCGCCAGCGGACGTCTCGAAGGCAGCTTCTCCCCGGGCAAGACCCCGAACGCGCCCATCGCGCTGATCCTGCACCCCCATCCCAAGGCCGGTGGGCAGATGAACAACGCCGTGACCATCCAGCTCTACCGGGTGTTCATGAAGCGGGGCTTTGCCACCCTGCGCTTCAACTTCCGCGGTGTGGGCAAGAGCCAGGGGGAGTTCGATTCGGGCATTGGCGAGCTGGCGGATGCGGCGACCGCGCTGGACTGGCTGCAGGCCAACAACCCCACCGCCTCCCAGTGCTGGGTGGCGGGCTACCAGTTCGGGGCCTGGATCGGCATGCAGCTGCTGATGCGTCGGCCGGAGACGGACGGCTTCATCTCCGTCTCGCCGCCGACCAATGTGTATGACTTCAGCTTCCTCGCCCCCTGCCCCGCATCGGGCCTGATCCTGCACGGCAGCCATGACGCCGTGGCATCTCCCAGCGAGGTCGAGCGGGTGGTGGCCAAGCTGCGCACCCAGAAGGGCATCACCATCGCCTATGACCTGGTGGAAGGCGCCAACCACTACTGGAGCGATCACCTGGACGAGGTGGAGATCCGCACCGGTGCCTATCTCGACCGCCGCATGGCCGGGGGAAGGAGCTAGGTCCTGCGGCCTTCGGGGCGGGCGTCGCCCGCCGCGAACCGCGCCATCACGCGGGCTCGATCACCCGCCCGCCGCTCATGGGCATCCCCACCCCCGTGGTCCCCGGGAACGAGATCGGCAGGCCCTTCAGCGTCCGCGCGGCCAGATAGGCGAAGGCCTCGGCCTCGATGGCGTCGCCGCGCCAGCCCGCCCGCTCGGCGGTGATCACCGGCTTGCCGCCCCGCAGGGACAGCTGCTGCAGCAGGGCCGGATTGCGCCGCCCGCCGCCGCAGACGATCACCCCCGCTGCCGCGCAGGGGCGAAGCGCCCGGGCCACGGCCTCCGCCGTGAACGCCGTGAGGGTCGCGGCCCCGTCCTCCGGCGACAGCCCCTCCACCGCATCAAGATTGAAGTCGTATCGGTCCAGGGACTTGGGCCCCTGGGCCCCGAAATGGGCATGGGCCATCATCTCGATCAGCCGGTCCTCGTGCACCTGCCCGGTCGCCGCCAGTCGCCCATCGGCATCGAACCGGCCAAGGCCACAGGCCTCCACCCAGCTGTCGATCAGACCGTTGCCGGGGCCGGTGTCATAGGCGGTGATCTCGCCGGAGCGGTTGATCAGGGTGATGTTGGCCACCCCGCCGATATTGAGGATGGCGAGCGGCGGCTTCAGGCCCGACGCCTCCGCCCGGGCCACGTGATAGATGGGGGCCAGAGGGGCCCCGTGGCCGCCCGAGGTGACGTCGGCGGTGCGGAAGTCGAAGGCCACAGGCCGACCGGCGAGCCGGGCGAGCAGATCCCCGTCTCCCAACTGGACCGTGCGGCCAGGGGTTCCGCGCACGGGTGCCTCGTGCACCACGGTCTGGCCGTGAAAGCCGATCAGGTCGATGTCGGCGAAGCTCAGACCGTGCGATGCCAGAAAGACCTCCGCCGCCGCATGGTGGGCCCGGGCCACGGCCTCGCCGACCGAAGCGAACAGATCTGGCTCCGGCGCGCCCCGCGCCCAGCCGCGTCCGGCGGCGATGGCGTCCCGGATCTGGTCCCGCAAGGCGTCGTCCAGCCCCCCCTCCCCCGCAGCGCCGAAGGCCTGGATGCGGGTGCCGTCCGTCTCGAGAATGGCCATGTCGATGCCATCGAGGGAGGTGCCGCTCATGAATCCAAGGACGCGCATGGCTGAGGCTCGCTTGCCGAGGGGTGGTTTCGCGGATGGAGCCCTCCGTGCTACACGCGCCCTCGCCGCGACGAAAGCCCCTGCCCATGACCGAGACCACGACCCCGCCGAAATCCGACTTCCTCCGCGTCCTGACCGAACGCGGCTTCATCCATCAGTGTTCCGACCTCTCGGCCCTGGACGAGAAGGCCGCGCAGGGGATGATCACCGCCTATGTGGGCTATGACTGCACGGCGGCATCCCTGCACATCGGCAACCTGATCTCGGCCATGATGCTTCGGTGGCTGCAGAAGACCGGACACCGGCCGATCACCCTGATGGGCGGCGGCACGACGCGGGTGGGCGACCCGTCGGGCAAGGACGAGACCCGTCGCCTGCTGACCGTCGAACAGATCGAGGCCAACAAGAACAGCATCAAGGGCGTGTTCAGCCGCCTGCTGGACTATGGCGACACCGGCAATGGCGCGATCATGATCGACAATGCCGAGTGGCTGACCAAGCTCAACTACATCGACATGCTGCGCGACATCGGCCGTCACTTCTCCATCAACCGCATGCTGACCATGGACTCGGTGCGCCTGCGACTGGAGCGGGAGCAGGAACTGTCCTTCATCGAGTTCAACTACATGATCCTGCAGAGCTATGACTTCGTGGAACTGTCCCGGCGTCACGACTGCGTGCTGCAGATGGGCGGGTCCGACCAGTGGGGCAACATCGTCAATGGTCTCGAACTGGGACGTCGGATGGGAACCCCCCAGCTCTATGCCCTGACCACGCCGCTGCTGACCACCGCGAGCGGGGCGAAGATGGGCAAGACCGCGTCCGGCGCGGTCTGGCTGAACGCCGACCAGTTCAGCCCGTTTGACTACTGGCAGTTCTGGCGCAATACCGAGGACGGGGACGTGGGCCGCTTCCTGAAGCTGTTCACCGAACTCCCCCTGGACGAGATCGCCCGTCTGGAGGCCCTTCCGGGGGCCGAGATCAACGAGGCCAAGAAGGTGCTGGCCACCGAAGCCACCGCCCTGCTGCATGGCCGTGACGCCGCGGACCAGGCCGCGGCCGCCGCCAGGGCCGCCTTCGAGGAGGGGCGCGCCTCCCAGGACCTGCCCACCATCGAGGCGTCGGCCGCTGAGGGTCTGCACGACGCCCTGATCCGGGCGGGCTTTGCCACATCGAAGGGCGAGGCCCGACGCCTGGCCAGGGGCGGCGGGGTGCGGGTCAATGACGTCCCCACCGACGACGTGGATCAGCCCCTGTCCGGCTTTGCGGTGTCCGCCGACGGGGTGGTCAAGCTGGCCGCGGGCAAGAAGAAGATCGTGCTGGTCCGACCCGTCTGAGCGGCCGGCCATTGTCCCGGCGGCGACGGTGCCTAAATCCCCTGTCGAGCGCATCACCAAGGAGAGCCCGCACATGACCGCCATCGGCCCCGGCGACACCGCCCCCGACTTCGATCTCCCCGCGACGGGAGGCGGCCGCGTCCGTCTCGCCGACCTGCGGGGCAAGGCCGTGGTCCTGTACTTCTACCCCAAGGACGACACGCCGGGCTGCACCAAGGAGTCCCAGGGCTTTTCCGAAGCCGCCGCGGACTTCGCCGCTGCCGGTGCGGTGGTGGTGGGCGTCTCCAAGGACAGCGTCGCCAGCCATGACAAGTTCAAGGCCAAGTACGACCTGGCCGTGGAGCTCGGCTCCGATCCCGACGGCGCGGTGATCGCGGCCTATGGCGCCTGGGTGGAGAAGAGCATGTACGGCCGGACCTATATGGGCATCGACCGGTCCACCTTCCTGATCGACGGCACGGGCCAGCTGGCCCAGGCCTGGCGCAAGGTGAAGGTTCCGGGACACGTGGACGCCGTCCTGAAGGCGGTCCGCACCCTCGCCACCGCCTGATCCCTCGCTGCCGGAGGTCGGCGCCTGCCCCACGGTGGGCGCCGATTTTGGGCGCCGTTGTCGCCAGAGCCCTGTTGACGAGATTTCGTCAGACTTATCCACAGGGCGCGACACCCCCTGACAAGCATTGTGGCGTGGACTTGGTGAACGCGCACGCCACAGCGGAGTGTGTCACACAACTATATCTTACGTTTTTTTCAAAAAATATCAAAAATCTGCGGATGAATTGAGACAATTTCGAATTAATCAAAGGTTAATCTGAATTATTAATCATTAACAACAAATATATTGCATTTTATATTGCTTTATATTTTTCACATTCTGACATTTCACATGTTTGTTAGACTTCTTAATGCCACACACAGCAAAACAAATTCGGTGATTTCGCTTGCCAAAGTGTCTGATTTTTGCTGCATATCAAGCATAAAGTCGAGTACCGGTGGGGCCTATGGATTACAGTCGCTCAGACGTTGCGCGCCCCCGTGCAGCCCATTGGTTTCCGGAGCGGCACATCCACCTCCGGTCCGGGGACGACGCCCGCGACTTCGTGCTGACGACCCGCAGCCAGATCGTCCTGTTTGCCTTTGCCGTCCTGATCGCCGGATGGTGCCTGTTCGCCACGGGCTCGGTGGCCTGGTCCTCCCTCGCCCAGGCCAGCGAGGACGACACGGTGGCCAAGATGACCGCCTACTACGAGCGGATGAACGCCGACCGACAGGCCCGTCTGACGGCCGCCGTGACGGCCCTGAACCGGGCCAGCGGCTCCATCGAGGGCATGGCCAAGGACATCGAGAAGCGGCACGAGGCTCTGGCATGGCTGTTGCAGGACTTCCGGGGAAACAAGTCCAGCGGAGCCGTTTTGAAACCCGTCGACCAAGCCAGCCTGTCCAGCCGTTCGCCTGCCGAGCAGATGGCCGCGGTCCGTGAGGACCAGGACCGGCTGCTGAGCGCCGCGGAATCGACGGCTCGCAACCGGGCGGAGCGTCTGCGGGTGGCGATCCGGATGACCGGGCTGGACCCGCGGTCTCTGGCAGCCCCGGGGGCCGCGTCCGGCGGCAGCGCACTGGCCCGGGAAACCGACCCGCACGCCCTGGCGGCGGAACTGAACGTGGACGAGGACTATGCGGTGCGGGTGCAGCACGCCGCCCGGGACGTCCTCGACTTCCGGGTGCTGAGCGCGGAAGCCGAACATCTGCCCATGGCCCGCCCGGTGGCGGAGGCCTATCGCAGCTCGACCTACGGGATCCGCAAGGACCCGTTCACCGGGCACCCCGCCTTCCATGCGGGCCAGGACTTCGCCGGGGGCTATGGCTCCGCCGTCTATTCCACCGCCCCCGGGGTGGTGGCCTTCACCGGTGTCCGCACCGGATACGGGAATGTCGTGGAAGTCGATCACGGATCGGGTTTCAAGACACGCTATGCGCATCTTGCGTCGATCTCGGTCCGCCCGGGTCAGCGCATCGGTGTGGGATTCAGGGTGGGGGCCATGGGCTCGACCGGTCGGTCCACCGGCCCCCATCTGCACTACGAAGTCTGGGAAAACGGTAGCGTTCGAGACCCGACGCGCTTCTTGAAAGCTGGTGATCATGTTCAGCAAGCCGACTAACAACAACCGCGCGGCTCAGCCCGCTCAACAGGCCGCGCGCCGCAACGAAGCCAGCGTGACCGCGAACGCTGCACCGACAGCCCCGGCCCGGCCGGCGGCTCCGGTGATCCGCGCGGCGTCCCTCCTCGGTGCCGACCTGGTGTTCGAGGGTGCGATCCACGGGGACGGGTCCCTGCAGATCGACGGTGCCATCAAGGGTGACGTCCATGTGACCCAACTGGTGGTGGGCGAGCAGGCCCATGTGGAAGGCACCATCCGCTGCGGGGCCGTCGAGGTCCGCGGCCGGGTGATCGGCAATATCGAAGCCCAGACCGTGAAGCTTCACGAGACGGCCTTCGTCGAGGGCGACATCACCCACGGCCAGCTGTCCATCGATGTGGGGGCCTATTTCCAGGGCCGCTGCCAGCAGTTCCGTCCGGCCCAACCGGCCGCAGCCGCGGCACCGACCGGCGCGAGCCCCTTTGCCCAGGCCACGATGGCGGCCCCGGACTCCGAAGGCCACGTGATCGAGTTCGACGGCCACCGCAGCTGAGGAAGGCTTTGCGGGGTTCGGGGCAACCCGACCCCCGCGTCATCCTGAGACGGGCTGCGAAACCCGTCTCCCGCGCCGCACGCCCTACCCCGCCGCCTCGTACCGGGTGGCACCGACCCGCTGGGCGAGCGCGGCCCCCATGAAGGCGTCGAGATCTCCGTCCAGCACGGCGTCGGTGTCCGAGGTCTCCACCCCGGTCCGCAGGTCCTTGACCATCTGGTAGGGCTGCAGCACGTAGCTGCGGATCTGGTGCCCCCAGCCGATGTCGGTCTTCTGGTCCTCGATCTCCGCCCGGGCGGCCTCCCGGCGCTGCAGTTCCGCCTCGTAGAGACGCGCCCGGAGCATCTTCCAGGCCCGGTCGCGGTTCTGGTGCTGCGAGCGCTCC
>DAINBM010000030.1:0-12235 GCA_036732965.1 Caulobacteraceae bacterium
GCGGCCTGGTCGCCTGCGAGGCGGAGATCGGTTAAGACACCCCCATGTCTGATGGCGACCTCCATTCCCGTGACGCCCCGGTCTATCCGGACTGGCCCCTGTTCGGCCTGACGGATGATGTGCGGGAGGCCCTCGCCCAGGAGATGGCGGCGGGCCGCAGCAGTGCGCTGGTCACCCTGATCCGGACCGATGGCGGATCACCCCGGCCCCCCGGGGCGCAGATGCTGGTATCCGATGCGACCCTCAGCGGGTTCCTGTCGGGCGGGTGCGTCGAGGCCGATGTGGCAGCCCATGCCCGGGCCGCCCTCGCGGACGGCGGGTCGCGGCGGCTGGTCTACGGGGAGGGCAGCCCCTGGCCCGATATCCGACTTCTGTGCGGGGCCCGGATCGAGATGCTGGTGGAGCCCCTGGCGGCGGACGATCCCGCGGCCCGCGCCCTCGTGGCCCTGCGATCCCGCCGCCAGACGGCCGGGTGGACCACCGACGGGGCGCAGCGGCAGTGCGACCCGGTGACCACAACGGAGGTCCGCCCGACGATCCGGCTGGAGGAGGTGCCCTTTCGGCTGCACCTGACCCTGCCCCCCCAGCGGCGGATGGTGGTGGTCGGCGGGGATCCCACGGCCCTCGCCGTCACCCAGCTGGCGCTGGCCATGGGCTATGAGACCCACCTCGTGCGACCACGCGGACCGGTGACCCCGCCACCGGGTCTCGCGGCCCACTACTGGCGGGGGGAGGCCGGTGCGGTCCTGGGGGAGATCGGGCTCGATCCATGGTCCTTCGTGGCCGTGGCGACCCACGACACCGAGACGGATGAGGCGGCGCTGGCGGCCGCTCTGCCATCTCCGGCCCCCTATGTGGGCGTGCTGGGGGCCCGGCGACGGCTCCCGGAGCGGATCGCCCGGCTCGGGGCCCTCGGGGTGGCGTCGGGGGACCTGGCGCGTTTGCGGGGGCCCATCGGGCTCGATCTCGGCGGCAAGTCCCCGTTCGAGATCGCGGTGGCCGTGATGGCGGAGGCGACCGCCGTTTCGCATGGTCGCGAGGGCTGATCCCGGGAGCTATTTGGCCAGGGTCAGGAAGCCGTAGGCGGGTGCGAAGTCTCCCACCTCGTAGATCGCACTGACCACCCGGTCCCCCTGAGGTGTGGGATAGACCAGCTCCAGCAGCACCGCCTCCCGTGGGTCGAGCTGGACGAGGGCCTCCACTGCCTGGTCCGGGAACTGGAAGCCCTGGCCGCCGTCGGGTGCGGAGCGACGCTCCTGCGCGAAATAGATGCGGCTCGACGCCCGGGGCGGCGGGGTGAGGTGACCCGCCAGATAGGGATGCGGGGCCTTCTGGGGGTCCCGCAGCACCAGCCGGGCGGAGGCGGGCTGCATCAGTCCCGGTTCCGCCGCCGGCTGGCCGAACAGGCTCAGTCGCCCGCCATTGACCACGACGCCGAAGCGCAGGCCGGCATTGGCGCGGACGGCGGCGGTGGTGAGGGCCCAGCGCCCGCCGTCGACCCGGGTGCTCAGAACCGTCCGGTCCGCCTTCCAGCTGGCCGCCTGGCCCGGGAAGTCGAGGCGCTGCAGGCGGGCATAGCTGGAAAAGGCCGTCCGGATGTGGCCCGCCTCCGTGACCAGGGCGGGGTCCTGGCAGGAGATGGTGGAGCCCCGCTGCACGGCGACCTCGACGATCTCGCCGAGCTGGGTGGCATCGCGACCCGACCGCAGAACCGCATTGCGGGCCTGGACCTCACCCATGAGCAGGGCCGAGGCCACGCTCGGTGCGAAGAGCTTGCAGCGCTGGTCTGCCACCCGCATGGCTGTCCGCTCGGCAAACACCTTGTCGAGGCTCCAGCCCGGGGCCGCTGCGGCGGGCGCGGTCTGGACGAGCAGGGCAAGGACTGCGACAAGACCGCGCGACAGCAGGTTCGGCACCGGTTTGGGCGGGGTCATGGCGGCGGCTCTTCCTGCCGGTGTTCGGCGTGATGAGCCCCTCGTTAACCCCGATCGGATTTCGGTCAGGTTAGGCGACGTGGTTAACCGATGAACATTCCCACCGACATCTGGGTGTCCGCCCTGGTCCGCCGGGCCGGTCTCGAAGGGGCCTTCGCCGCGGTCACACGCCGGGGCGACGCCCGGGCCGGGGCGGTGCTGGTCCGGGTGTGGAACAGCCGGGCACGGCAGATGGCCCTCTATGCGGAGGCGCTGGATGCCGAGGGACGTTCCATCTGGATCCACCCCATCGCCGCCACGGCGGAGGCCGACATCGAGGCCTATGTGCAGCGGGCCGCGCGCATCGACCCGGACATCTGGGTGGTCGACATCGAGGATCCCGGCGGCCGCCATTTCCTCGTGGAGCCGGTAGCAGACGGTTAACCGCCTTTCTCAACCGTACCGTAAAGGGCCGTGGGCTAGGGTTGGGTGACTGACCTCCGGAGCCCGCCTCTATGATGTTTCTGCTGAACGACACGGTCCTGACCCTTGAAACCATCCAGCCGCCGCTGGATCCGGTCCGGTTCCGGGCGTTGAGCGTCGACTTCGTCCTCAAGCTGGGGGCAGAGGCCTTTGCCGAGCGCCCGCTGCTGCAGCGCACCGATCCGGTTATGGCCCAACGCCTGGCCAGCCTGATCGTGGCCAAGGCTCCGGAAGCCAATGCGGCGCTGTTCGTGGCCCCGTCGGTCCACTGCAATCCCGAGCATGTCCTGACCCGGGTGGCGTCGCTCTCCATCGACGTGATGGCGGACCTCTACGGCCGGCAGGCGAAGAACGGCCTGACCACCGTCGTCGCCGACAGCCTGGTCTGGCGGCGGATGGCCGCCTGATCGCCGGGGATGCCTTTCGTTCCGGTGAAAGGCCCCTAATATAGGCGGATGAGCGCCCCCTCGACCGCCTCTGCGACCCCGGTTGCGTCCCTGCAGGACGTGGTGGTGCGGTATGACGACCGCACCGTCCTCGGCCCCTTCAGCCTGGAGATCGCTCCGGGCTCGTCCACCGCCCTGGTGGGACCCTCGGGGTGCGGCAAGTCCACGGCCCTGCGGTTGCTGGCCGGGCTCGAGCGGCCAGCGGAGGGCCGCGTGCATCGCGCCGCCGGGCGGGGCGAGACGGCGGTGGTGTTCCAGTCGCCGACCCTGGCACCCTGGTCCTCGGCCCTCGACAATGTGGCCCTGCCGCTGCGTCTGGCCGGGGTTCCGGCCGCGGCGGCGGCGGAGCAGGCCCTAGCCGCGCTGACCCGGGTGGGGCTGGCGGGATCGGAGCGGAAGAAGCCGGCCCAGCTGTCCGGCGGCATGGCCATGCGGGTCAGCATTGCCCGGTCGCTGGCCACCGCGCCGCGCCTGCTCCTGATGGACGAGCCGTTCGCGGCCCTGGACGAGATCACCCGGCGGCGGCTGGCAGACGATGTCATGTCCCTGTGGAGCGACGCCCGCCCGGCCCTGCTGTTCATCACCCACAGCGTCGAGGAGGCGGTCTACATGGCCGACCGGGTGATCGTCATGAGCCCGGGACCCGGCCGGATCGTGGCCGACGCGCACCTGTCGGACGGCTTCCCCCGCGCGCCCCGCTTCCGCACCTCTTCGGCCTTCCGCGAGGCGGTGGAGGAGGTCTCCCAGGCCCTGCAGCGCGCCATGGAGACCGTCGCGTGAGCCGCGGGACCGCTCGCATCGTGGCCCTCGGTGCCCCTCTGGTCCTCACCGTTGCCCTGCTGGCGGGATGGGAACTGGCCTGTCGCGGCCTGCAGCTGCCCGTGTACCTGCTGCCGGCCCCGTCGGGCATCGCTGTCGCCCTCGCCGGTCACGCCGGATCCCTGTTCGCGGCCGCCTGGGTGACCCTGTCGTCGGCGCTGCTGGCGCTGGTGCTGGCAGCGCTGGTGGCGGGCCCGCTAGCCCTGTCGGCGGCGGTGTCGCCGGTGATCGAGCGGGCCGTCCAGCCGCTGGCCGTGACCCTTCAGGTTACACCGGTGGTGGCCATCGCGCCCCTCGTGGTCAGCTGGGCAGGGCTTGATCATCCGGAATATGCCACCACGGCCCTGGCGGCGGTCGTGGCCTTCTTTCCCCTGTTCTCGGGGACCCTGACCGGGCTGAAATCGGCGGACCCGGATCTCGAGCGGCTGTTCGACCTCTACGGTGCCACCCCCGGCCAGCGGTTGTGGCGCCTGCGCATGCCCGCCGCCACGCCCTTCGTGCTGGAGGGCATCAAGGTGGCCGTCGGGCTGTCGGTGATCGGGGCCGTGGTCGCGGAGATCTCCGCGGGCTCCGGGCGGTCGCAGGGCCTCGCCTGGACCATTGTCGAGACGACCCATCAGCTGCGGATGGCGGAGACCTTCGCCGCCCTGTTCGCCCTGGCGATCCTGGCCGTGGGCCTGCATGCGGCGACCCGGATGGCCGAGACGGAAATTCTGAGAAAATGGCGGGGTCGTTAGCGGGCAATTAAGTGGCTGTGACGTAGCGTTTCCAGGATGTTTCCATGTGGGGGTTTGGCCTGCCAGCCCCCTCTGCCTGCCACTTCACCCCTGACGTCTGAGCGGATCGATGACCGACAACGCCTCCAGTCCGAACAAGCTGGCGCAACTGATCTCGCTGGCCCAGGAGCCGTCGAGTTCCAAGCGCCGGGAGCTCCTGCGGGAAGTGACCGACCTGTTCTTCGCCACCTCCGAGCACCAGAGCGCCCGGGAGCTGGAACTGTTCGACGACGTGATGCTCGATCTCAGCCGCGAGATGGAGGCGGAGGTCCGCGCCGCCCTGTCCGAGCGGATCGCCGACTCCGCTCACGCCCCGGCCGGACTGGTCCGGAGCCTCGCCCATGACGAGATCACCGTGGCGGCGCCGGTCCTCAGCCGGTCCTCCGTGCTGACGGACACCGACCTCCTGGAGGTGGTCAACAAGCGCGGCCAGGACTATCTGCGGGCCGTGTCCCGGCGGGTGGATCTGTCCGAGACCGTGTCCGACGTGATCGTGGAGCGCGGCGACGACACGACCCTGGGCGTCCTGCTGCAGAACGAGACGGCGGTCCTGTCCCGCCGCTCCGTGGAGACGGTGGTGGACCGGGCGGTGGCCAATCCGGAGCTGCACGCGGCGGTGGTTCATCGCCACAACCTGCCCGTTGATCTGCTGAACGAGATGTATTTCGTGGTCGAGGCGAAGCTGCGCGAGACCATCACGGCCCGGAATGCCAGCATCAGCCCCGCGGACCTGACGGCGGCGCTGGAATCCAGCCGCAAGCGGATCGCCACCCGCGACGGAGCCCTGCCGCCCGATCTGGCGGAGGCGGAGCGCTATGTCTCGGCCCTGGTGTCCAAGAAGCAGATCAACCCGTCGGTGCTGGTGTCCTTCCTGCGCTTCGGCGAGCGGACGCGGTTCCTGGTGGCGCTGGCCCAGCTCGCGGACATCGACTTCAACACGGCGCGCATCATCGTCGACCGCAAGGAGGTGGATGCGCTGGCCGTGGTCTGCCGGGCCGCGAACTTCGACCGCGCCCTGTTCCTGACCTTCACCCTGCTGATCCTCGATGACGACATGGCCATGGGCCGGGCGCAGGAATACGGGGCCCTGTACAACCAGCTGACCACCGAGACCGCCCAGCGCACCCTGCGCTTCTGGCGGATCCGCCGGGATACGGGCGACGTCGCCGCCTGATCGGGCGCGTCACACCCGGGTCTTCAGCTGCTCCAGGCTGGACATCACCACTTCCGCCAGACCCCGAAGGCCGCGCTCGGTGAAGACGTCGAGGGCGGTGGCCAGGGCAAGGCTCGCCCGGGCGCGTTCGCGCTCGTCACCGGTCAGCTCGGTGCGGGCGGCATAGACCCGGGCAAGGGCCACCTGCAGCACGGCCCAGGCCACCGGGTCCAGCTGTGGGGCGAGGCCCGACAACTCCGCCTTGAAGGCCCGTTCGGCATAATCCAGGGACGTCACATCCCCCTGCCGCTCGGCGCGGCGGGTGATGGCGATGGCACGGTCATAGGCGCAGACCGGGCGCTGGGCCACGTCGGGGTGCGCCTCGAACGCCTCCAGCGCCCGGTCGAAGGCGCAAACCGCCTCGTCGAACAGCCGGTCGTCGTCGCAGGCCTCGCCCAGGGCCATCAACACCACACCCAGGGCATGTGACGTGCGCGCCGTGTCCAGGACGCTGTGCAGCAGGGGCAGATGGGCCAGGGAGACCGACAGGGCCGTGGCCCCGCGGGAGATCTCGTCCTCGTCACCGCCCAGGGACCCGCAGGCCGCGAGTGCCGCACCCCGCAGGGCCTCCGCCCGGGCCCAGGAGATGGGCAGGCGGTCCCGGTCGATCTGGACCGCCACCTGAGCCAGGTCGGTCTCCGCCTGGCGCAGCAAGGAGGTCTCCTTCAGCTGCACGCCGAAGCCCACCAGCATGTCCGCCCGGTGCAGGCGCAGATTGGCGGCCAGGCTGCGGCCCTCGCCCGAGGCGCGCACGCGCTGGTCGGAGAGCTCGACGGCCTCGTCAAAGGCACCGGCGGCTTCCACCGCCGCGGTGAGGTCGTTGTCGGCCAGGGCGTTGCGGGCCAGCAGCCGGGCCTTCAGACCCATGGTGACGATCCGGTCATCCACGGACAGGCGCTCCTCGGTGTCCAGGGCGGTGAGCCGGGCCTCGGCCGCCTCGGCGGCAAGACGGTCTCCGAACAGATCGGCGGCCAGCAGGCTGCCCTGGATCAGTTCGATGCGGGCGGCGATCCGCGTGGCATCGTCCGCGGCGAGGCGAACGGCGCGCTCCGCTGCCCGACCGGCATTGGCAAGGCAGGCCACGTCGCCGGTCCGCCGGGCGATTTCCCGGAGCATGAAGGCGTATTCCAGAAGTCGGGCCGAGCGCAGGTGGTCCGCGGCCTGATGGACGGCCAGCCCCGCCTGGGCCGTTTCGGCCTTGAGGGCGGCGGTGTCCAGCAATTCGATCCGCTCGGCATGTGCGAGCACATTGCCGCGGGTGTTTCGCCCGAACCGCCGCCACAGATCCCGCTCGAATTGCATCAGGTGCCTCCCTGTCGTCCCGCTGTGGGACGCCCCACCGCGGTTCAGGAGACAATCAGCAAGGTTGGAGCCGTGGAGCGGCTGTCGGCTCAGCCGCGCTCGCGGGTGCGTTGGAATGTCACGCCAGGGAATTTCTCGGTGACATAGCCGATTTCCCAGGAGGACTTGGCCAGGAAGACCGGCTGGGCGTCGATATCCTCGGCCATGGCGTTGCGGTGCTTGCCGGCGAAGTCCTCCAGGTCCGCGCGGCTGCCGGTGACCCAGCGGGCCTCGGCGAAGGGGGCGGCCTCGAAGATCACCTCCAGCTGGTATTCGTTGGCCAGCCGGTCGGCCATCACCTCGAACTGCAGCTGGCCCACGGCCCCGACGATGAAGTCCGCGCCCAGGGTCGGGCGGAACAGCTGGGTCACCCCCTCCTCGGCGAGGCCCTCCAGCGCCTTCTTCAGATGCTTGGCCTTCAGCGGGTCCTTGATCCGGACCCGGCGCAGGATTTCCGGCGCGAAGTTGGGCAGGCCCTGGAAGCGCAGGGTGCCGGTCTCCGACAGGCTGTCGCCCACCCGCAGGACCCCGTGGTTGGGAATGCCGATCACGTCCCCGGCATAGGCCTCCTCCGCCAGCTCCCGGTCGGCGGCGAAGAACATGATGGGAGAGTTCACCGACAGCTGGCGGCCGGTATTCTGCACCTTCAGCTTCATGCCCCGGCTGAACTTGCCCGAGCACAGGCGCAGCATGGCGATCCGGTCCCGGTGGTTGGGGTCCATGTTCGCCTGGACCTTGAAGACAAACCCCGTGACCTCGGATTCCCCGGGGGCCACATGGGTCTCGTTGGCCCCTTTCAGGACTGCCACCTGCTTGGGCGGCGGGGCCAGGGCCCCGAGCCCGCTCAACAGCTCCTCCACCCCGAAGTGGCGGAGCGCCGAACCGAAGAACACCGGCGTCATGTGCCCCTCGAGGAAGGCCTGGGGGTCGAAGGTCTTGGACGCCCCCAGGATCAGTTCGGCGCTGTCGGACAGCTCCTCCACCTCCGACGGGTCGAGATACTGGGAGATGGCATTGCCGCGAAACGCGATCTGCTCCTGCTCCCCGATCTCGGCATTGCGGACATAGGGGGTGAACCGGTCGGTGCGCAGGTCGAGCGTCCCCTTGAACCGCGAGCCGGATCCCGCCGGCCAGTAGAGGGGGGCTGGGTCGAGGGCGAGCTTGGTGGCGATCTCGTCCAGCAGCTCGAACGGGTCCTGCGCCTCCCGGTCCATCTTGTTGATGAAGGTCAGGATCGGAATGTCCCGCAGGCGGCAGACCTCGAACAGCTTCAGGGTCTGGGGCTCGATGCCCTTGGCCGCGTCCAGCACCATCACCGCGGCGTCGGCGGCGGTCAGGGTGCGGTAGGTGTCTTCGGAAAAGTCCTCGTGGCCCGGCGTGTCGAGCAGGTTGTACATCAACCCGCCATGGTCGAAGGTCATGACCGACGCGGTGACGGAGATGCCGCGTTCCTGCTCGATCTTCATCCAGTCGGAGCGGGTGCGCCGGGTCTCACCCCGGGCGCGGACGGCCCCGGCGGCGCGGATCGCCCCCCCGGCCAGCAGCAGGTGCTCGGTCAGGGTGGTCTTGCCCGCATCCGGGTGGGAGATGATGGCGAAGGTGCGCCGGCGGGCGGCTTCCAGCGGAATGGACGTGCTCATCCGCGCGGGTTAGCCGGAACGCGGGCGGATGTCGATGGCCGCGCGTGCGCGAGGAGGGATCAGCCCAGTCCTTCGCGCTTCTCCTCCAGGGCCAGCCAGTCCTCCTCCGCCCGGGCCAGCTTCGCGCGCAGGGCATCGGCCTGGGCCGTGAGGGCGTCGAAGCCCTTCGGGTCGCGGGAATAGAGACCGGGATCCGACAGCCGCGTCTCCAGGGCCGCGATCTCCGCGGGCAGGGTGGCGATCTCCTTCTCCGCCTCCTCCAGTCGGCGCTGGTCCTTGAAGGTCAGCTTCACCGCGGCCCGCCGCGGGGGGTCCGGTGCCACCGGCCTCGCTGCCTCGACCCGCAACTGGGCCTTGGCCGAGCCGCGATCGAAGAAATCCGGATACTGACGATTGAAGTCGGACCAGCCGCCGGGGGCCTCCGCCACCCGGCCCCGGCCGTCGAGCCCCAGCGTCGAGGTCGCAAGCCGGTCGATGAAGTCCCGGTCGTGGCTCACCAGGATCAGGGTGCCGTCGTAATCGTCGAGCATCCCTTCCAGGAGGTCGAGGGTCTCGATGTCCAGATCGTTGGTGGGTTCGTCCAGCACCAGCAGGTTGGCGGGCTTGGTCAGCGCCCGGGCCAGCAGCAGGCGGTTTCGCTCCCCGCCCGACAGGCTCGCCACCGGCTGGCGGATCTGGCTTTCCTTGAACATGAAGGACTTGGCGAAGGCCGCCACATGCATGGGCTGGCCGCGGACCATGACCTGGTCTCCGCCGGTGGGGGTCAGGGCGTCCCAAAGGGTATCGGTGGGCTTCAGGTCCACCCGGGCCTGGTCGAGATAGGCGGTCTGCAGGCCGGTGCCCAGGGTCACCTCGCCCCCGTCGGCCGCCAGCTCGCCCAGCAGCAGCTTGACGAGGGTGGTCTTGCCCGCGCCGTTGGGGCCGACCACGGCCAGCCGGTCGCCGCGGAGGATGCGCAGGGACAGGTCCTTGACAATGGTCCGGTCGCCGAAGGCCTTGGACAGGCCCTTCACCTCCACCACGCGCTTGCCGGAGACCGCACCGCTGTCCAGCACCAGCTCCATGCCCCGGGTCTGGTCGCGCATCAGCGCATCCTTCTGCGCGCGCATGGCCTCCAGCTGCCGGGCGCGCCCCTCGTTGCGGGTCCGGCGGGCGGTGATGGAGCGGTAGAAGGTATAGGTCTCCCGTTCGATGGCCTTGGTCAGGCGACGGAAGGCTTCCTCCTCCTCCGCCTCGACCTTCTCGGCCCAGGGCTCGAACGCCGCGAAGCCCTGGTCGAACACCCGCACCTTGCGATGGGCCAGCCAGAAGCAGCGGTCCGTGACCCGGTTGAGAAACGCCCGGTCGTGGCTCACCACCAGAAGGGCCGCACCGCTGTCGGCGATCTCCTTTTCCAGGGTCTCGATGGCGAACACGTCCAGGTGGTTGGTGGGCTCGTCGAGCAGCAGCAGGTCCGGCTTTTCCGCAAAGGCCCGGGCCAGCGCCGTGCGGCGGATCTCGCCCCCGGACAGGCCCTTGGTGCTCTTGGCCCCGTCCAGCCCGAAGGTGGAGAGCGCGCTTTCCCCCTCCCAGTCCTGGGCCCCGCCGGCGGTGACGTGGTCGAGGAGGGTGGCGCCGGTGATCTCCGGCTCCTGCGGCACATAGACCATGCGCAGGCCCGGCTGCAGGAACCGCTCGCCGGAGTCCGGGGCGAAGGCCCCGGTCAGGATGCGCATCAGGGTGGACTTGCCCGCCCCGTTGCGGCCCACCAGCGCGGCCCTCTGCCGGGGCTCCAGGGCGATGTCGACGCCCTCGAACATCTGCACCGGCCCGTCGGACAGCTGCACGTCGCGCAGCGCGATCAGCGGCGGCCGGCCCGAGGACCGGGTGGGTGCAGGCGTGGCGGACTTGGCGGGCGGCTTGCTCACTCAGGGGAACCTTCAACGGGCGGGAGGCCGTCAGATAGGCCATTCCCGCCCCGAACCAAAGCGGGAACGGACCCGGGGCACCCGTCGGTGCGCTTTTCCCGCTTGCCAGCCGCGTGGACTGTGGCCAAGCCTTCGCCTGTGTCCACCGGAGCCTGCCCCATGGCCTTGCGTCGCCTGCTGCCCCTCGTCCTGCTCGCCAGCCTCGCCGCCTGCGGATCGAAGCCCGCGGCCAAGGGCGATCCGGGTACCACCTCTCTCCGTTTCGCCACGGACTGGAAGGCGGAGGCCGAGCACGGCGGCTTCTACGAGGCCGTGGCCACCGGCGAATACGCAAGGCGCGGACTGAACGTGCAGATCCTGCAGGGGGGGCCGAGTTCCAATGTGCCGCAGCTGCTGGCATCGGGGGCGGCGGACATGGGGATCGGGTCCAACAGCTTCGTGGTGCTCAACCTCGCCCAGGAGCACGTGCCGGTGAAGGCGGTGATGGCCGTCATGCAGAAGGACCCCTGGGTGCTGATGGCCCACCCCGACGCCGGGGTGAACCGGCTGGCGGACATGAAGGGTCATCCGATGCTGCTGTCGGACGCCACCCTCACCGGGGTCTGGGTCTGGCTGAAGGCGAAGTTCGGCCTGATGGACGACCAGGTGCGCAAGTACACCTTCAATTCCGGCCCCTTCATCCAGAACAAGGGGGCGATCCAGCAGGGCTATGTCACCAGCGAGCCCTATACGGTGGAGAAGGAGGGCCACTTCAAGCCCCGGGTGTTCATGCTCTCCGACGAGGGCTATCCCGGCTATGCGACCCTCATCCTGGCTCCCGACGCGCTCATTGCCAAGAATCCCAAGGCGGTCCAGGCCTTTGTCGAAGGCACGGCAGCGGGGTGGAAGGCCTATCTGCACGGGGATCCCCGCCCGGCGGATGCCCTGATCCTGAAGGACAATCCGGACATGACCCAGGACGTGCTCGATCAGGCCCGGGACAAGATGCGCGCCTACGAGATCGTCGACGGCGGGACCTCGCCGCCCATCGGCACCATGACCGATGCCCGCTGGCAGGCCCTGACCGAGGTGATGGCGAGGTCCGGGGTGCTGAAGCCCGGCACGGATATCCGAAGCGCCTACACCCTGCAGTTCGCGCCGAACTAGCTACCCTGCGCGGCTGAACAGCAGGGCCAGTTCCGCCGGATCGGTGTCCTCGGCGCGCCACAGCATGCGGCAACCCACGGCGGCGGCATCGGGATAGACGTCGGGCTTCTCGGTGGAGACCAGGGCCGCGGCCACGTCCGGCCGGGCGCGGCAGGCGGCGATCATCCGTCGGCAGACGGTCTCCTGCAGGTCCAGATGGTCCGCCGCCAGGATCTCGGCCGCGGCGGCGCGCAGGAAGTCGTAGTCCGTGGTCTGGGCGATGTCGTCCGCGGTCGCCTCGCCCCGGATGGCGAGGCTGACGTTCAGCACCAGTCTCTGGGGCGCCTCCCGCTCGAAGGCGTGGATGCCGATGCGGGCGGAGACTTCGTGGTCGCGCAGGAACAGGGCGTACATCCGGAAACTCCTCAGGTTTCGCCGCGGACCAGGAACATCACGTCCCGGCTCTGGGGGGTCAGGTGCTGCCCGCCGTCCACGAACAGGGTCTCGCCACTGGCCAGGGCCCCGGAGGCCGCCAGGGCCGCGGCGTCCGCCAGGTCCTCCGGGCGTGTCCG
>DAINBM010000031.1:0-2560 GCA_036732965.1 Caulobacteraceae bacterium
CCGCCGGTGGTGGTCTCCCGGGTGACGGCGGTCCGCAGGGCGCAGGGACAGACGGTTGGAAAGGCAAACGGCTCCGACCCCGGCGGCCGGTCGGTCTCCACCACGCCGACGATCTGCGGGATCACGTCGCCGGCCCGCTGGACGATGACCGTATCCCCCACCCGCACATCCTTGCGGGCGATCTCGTCGGCATTGTGCAGCGTCGCATTGCGCACCACCACGCCGCCCACGGTCACAGGCGCCAGCTTGGCCACCGGCGTCAGCGCCCCGGTGCGCCCGACCTGGATGTCGATGTCGAGCAGGGTCGTGGTCGCCTGTTCGGCGGGGAACTTGTGGGCGATGGCCCAGCGCGGCACCCGGCCCACGGCCCCCAGCCGTCCCTGCCAGTCCAGCCGGTCGACCTTGTAGACCACCCCGTCGATGTCATAGCCCAGTGCGGCGCGATCCCGCTCCAGCCCCCGGTAGACCTCCAGCAGCCCCTCCACGTCCACCACCCGGACAGATCGGGGATTCACCGGAAAGCCCCACTCGCCCAGCCGGGCCAGGGCGTCGGCCTGGAACTCTGCGAAGGGCGCGCTGATCTCGCCCCAGGCATAGGCGAAGAACCGCAGGGGCCGCCGGGCGGTGACGGCCGCGTCGATCTGCCGCAGGGATCCGGCCGCGGCATTGCGGGGATTGGCGTAGGTCTTCTCCCCCGCCGCCTCCGCCGCCGCGTTCATGGCGGCAAACGCGTCATGGGCGATATAGACCTCGCCCCGGACCTCGATGCGATCCGGCCAGCCGGACCCGGCAAGTCTGCGGGGGATGTCGGCCAGGGTCAGCAGGTTGGCGGTCACCTCCTCCCCCACCCGCCCGTCGCCGCGGGTCGCACCGCGCACGAACTGCCCGTTCTCGTAGAGCAGACTGGCGGACAGACCGTCGATCTTCGGCTCGGCGGTGAAGGTGATCGGGGCCTCGTCCAGCCCCAGGAAGCGACGTATGCGGCGGACGAAGTCCTCCACGTCCGCAGCCTCGAAGGCGTTGTCGAGGCTCAGCATGGGAACCCCGTGCTCAACCGGCGCGAAGCTCTCGGACGGGGTCGACCCGACCCGGTGAGACGGAGAATCCGGTCGGACCAGGGCCGGAAACCGGGCCTCGAGGGCCGCATTGCGCCGCTTCAGGGCATCATAGTCGGCGTCGGACACGGTGGGCGCGTCCTGCCGATAATAGCGTTCGTCATGGGCCGCGAGCTCCGCCGCCAGCCGCGCCAGTTCCTCGGCGGCCTCGGCCTCGCTGAGGGACGAGACAGGGGGCAGGGTCATGTCAGGCTCATCCTGCGATCAGGGTCCGGGCCGCAGCCCGGGCCTCGGCAGTGATCTCGGCACCGGACAGCATCCGGGCAATCTCCTCCTCCCGCTCGGCCGGCCCGAGGGGCGTGACGGTGGTGGCGATGCGGGTCGCGTCCCCGGACTTGGACACCTGCCAGTGCTGGTCCGCCCGGGCGGCCACCTGCGGGCTGTGGGTGACCACCAGCACCTGCTGGCCCTGGGCCGCCAGCTTGCGAAGACGGGTGCCGACGGCGTCGGCCACCGCCCCGCCCACGCCCTGGTCCACCTCGTCGAAGATCATGGCCGGGCCGACCGCCGCCGCCCCGCCCCGCTGCGCCAGGGATGCCTTGATGGCGAGGGCAAACCGCGCCAGCTCCCCGCCGGATGCGATGGCCCCCAGGGCCGCGAAGGCCGCGCCGGGATTGGTGGCCACCTGGAACTCGACCCGATCCTGGCCCGTGGGACCCGCCCGGTCCTCCGCCACAGGCTCGACCCCCGCGCGGAACCGCGCGCGCTCGAGCTTGAGGTATTTCAGCTCCGCCTCCACCGCGGCCGACAGCCGGTCCGCGGCGGCCATCCGCACCTTCCGCAGGGCCTGGGCGGCCTCGGCATAGGCCGCTTCGGCCACGGTCACCGCCTTGCGCGCCGCCACCCGCTCGGCCTCCGCATCCTCCACGGCGCGCAGGTCCCGGGCGATGCGCGTCCGCTCCGCCGCCAGATCATCGACGGCGACGCCCAGCTTGCGTGCAGCGGCCCGGAGCGCGAACAGCCGCTCCTCCGCCTCCTCCAGACGCGCGGGCTCGAAGTCGAAGGCATCGGCGGCGGCATCGACCGCCGCCACCGCCTCGGTGGCTTCCACCAGGGCCCGGTCCACGGCATCGGCGGCAGAGGCCAGGCGACGGAGCACGGCATTGTCCCCATCGACACCGGACTGCTGCGCCCGCTCCCGCGCCCGTTCCAGGGCCCGGAAGGCGGTGGACAGCTTGCGGGTCAGCTCGTCACCGCCCAGCTGGTCCCGGGCCTGGGCGAGGTCGGCCATGGCCTTCTCCGCCGCCCCCAGCAGCGCCCGCTGCTGGGCGAGCTCCGCCTCCTCCCCCGGTCGCGGGCCCAGGCGGTCGAGTTCGGCCAGCCGCGTGGTCAAGAGGTCCGTTTCCGCCGCCGCGCGGGCCACCCGGGTCTCGAGTTCGTCCCGGGCGTCCCGGGCCGCGCGCAGGGTTGTCCAGGCCCGGGCCGTCGAAGCGAGCTGCGGCTGG
>DAINBM010000031.1:2570-12160 GCA_036732965.1 Caulobacteraceae bacterium
GGTCTCGCCGAAGGCGTCCAGCAGCGCGCGATGGCTGCGCGGGTCCAGCAGACCGATGGTCTCGTGCTGGCCATGAACCTCCACCAGCCGGGCGCCAACCTCGCGCAGCACACCGATACTGGTCGCCTGGTCATTGACGAAGGCGCGGGACCGTCCGTCGGCGGAGAGCTGGCGGCGCAGGATCAGATCCTCCCCCCGCTCGGCGGGCAGGCCCTTCTCGTCCAGCAGGTCGAACAGCGGATCGGCGGGGTCAAGCTGGAAGACGGCCGTGGCGACCGCCAGGGCCGCGCCATTGCGGACCAGACCGGCATCCGCCTTGGCCCCGAGGGCCAGCCCAAGGGCATCCAGAACAATGGACTTGCCGGCCCCGGTTTCTCCGGTCAGGGCTGTCAGGCCGGGCCCCATGGCCAGATCCAGGGACTCGATCAGGACAACGTCGCGAATGCTCAATCCTACCAGCATGGCGCGGGCGCTGTGGTTCCTGGTTCGTGGGACGACGTTGGAATTACGACCCTCGTCCGAGTCGCGTGAAGTCGCTACCCACGCCATTCTTCGGCCGGGTCAGCGGCGGCACCTCGGGCTTGAGCCCCTTCGACATCAGCAGACGATAGGCCGCCGCATACCAGCGGTCGCCGGGGAAGTTGTGGCCCAGCACCGCACCATCGCGCACCGCCTCGTCGCGCAGACCGAGCGCCAGGTAGGCTTCCGTCAGACGGTAGAGGGCTTCCGGGGTGTGGCTGGTGGTCTGGTACTTGTCGATCACGGACTTGAAGCGACCGACAGCGGACAGGGGCTGGCCGTTGCGCAGGTACCAGCGGCCGACAGTCATCTCCTTGCCGGCCAGCTGATCATTCACCAACTCGACCTTCAGCTTGGCATCGACGGCGAACTCGGAGTCCGGATAGCGCCGCAGCACATCGCGAAGGGCGGCCAGCGCCGCCTCGGTGGTGCCCTGGTCACGACCCACGTCGACGATCTGCTCAAACAGGCACTGGGCCTTGAGATAGTAGGCATAGCCCGTGGACGGATTGCCCGGATAGAGCTGGATGAACCGGTCCGCCGCAGACACGGCGTCCTCGTACTGGTTCCCGCGGTAATAGGCATAGGCTTCCATCAGGATCGCCCGGCGGGACCATTCGGAATAGGGGTGCTGACGCTCGACCTCGTCGAAGTACTGGACCGCTTCCTGCCACGCCCCCGCATCAAGGCGCTTGCCGCCGGTGGCGTACAGCAGCTCCACCGGCCGCTCCTGATAGGCGAGCTGCGGCTCGGGCTTCTTCCCCGCACATCCGGCGGAGGTCAGTGCGAGGAGGCCGAGAGCCAGGACGAGCGGCGCATGGCCGGACTTGAGACGAAGCAACTGCGCTCTTCCTTCGTTGGGATCCATGGCCGGCGGGCAAAGTCACTGTGCCGGCCCACGGGGACGACGCATCTCTACACCAGCCTGAGCCGGTTACGCCAGACGTAGAAGGTGTCAGAACGCCGTAGCGTCGGGGGAGATTAACCCACCGAAATCGGCGAAATCATGTCAGACGGCTTCCGCCAGTTCCTGATCGAAGCGGACCAGGCGCCACGCGTCCGGTCGCGCCATCAGCGCCCGCACCAGCCGGTTGTTCAGCGCGTGACCGGCATAGCGCGCCTCGAACCGGCCGATGATCGGCGCGCCGAGCACATAGAGGTCACCAATGGCGTCCAGAGCCTTGTGGCGGACGAACTCCTGCTCCATCCGCAGCCCCTCGGGATTGAGGATCTGGTCGCCGTCGATGACGATGGCGTTCTCCAGGCTGCCGCCCCGGGCCAGGCCCATGGCGCGCAGAGCCTCCACCTCGTGGACGAAGCCGAAGGTCCGCGCCGCCGACAGTTCCCGGCGGAAGGAGGCCTCGGTCACTTCCAGGTCCACGCTCTGACGCCCGATCGCCTCACTCTGGAAGGCGATCTCGAAGGCCACCTCGAAGCGGTCACAGGGCAGCAGCGCCGCGCGCTTGTCCCCGTCCGTGACCTCGACCGGCTCGAGAATCTCGATGTACTGCCGCGAGACTTCCTGCGACCGGCGACCGGCGCGGTCCAGCAGCTGGACGAACGGCAGCGCCGAGCCATCCATGATCGGGGTTTCCGGACCGTCGATCTCGACGATGACATTGTCGATCTCGAGGGCGGCCAGTGCCGCCATCAGATGCTCGATGGTGGAGACGGTGACACCGGCGGCATTGCCGATCTCGGTGTTCAGCTGGGTCCGGCCCACGGCGACGGGGGCCACGGGGATGCGATTGTCCCGATCCGTGATGTCGGTGCGCACGAACACAACGCCGGTGCCCACGGGGGCCGGACGGATCACCACGCGGACATGCTGGCCGTTATGCACCCCGACCCCGGCGCAGAAGGCCGTCCCGGCGAGGGTATGCTGCATCACATCGGAGTACATGAACCTACTATCCCCTTGCAGGCGGCGGCCTTGGACGGTCGCCGGACCCGCAGCCTTAACCTTGAAAGAGAAGGGGGCAGCACACAACACAACTCCTGTTTCGGAATGTAACGCATCCTGAAACGGCAAGACCCCGGTGCCGGGTCCGGGGACCGGCCGCCGGGGTGCCAGGGATCACGGAATGGCGTGACCCGACGGGCTGTGCCTAGTTGGCAAGACGCCGCAGGAAGGACGGGATCTCCAGGTCGTCCACCGGCTCTTCCGGGTCGATGGACGGTTGCAGCTTGGCGGCCGTGGCCGCGGACGAGGCCGGCGGAAGGCCGCCGCCCGCGCGCCCATGGGCGGCCGGAGCCTGTGCAACGGGCGCATCCTCGTAACGCTGGCGACCGCCGAACAGGCTGAGCCAGCCGGACTTGCGCGGCTCCGGAGCCCGGGGATCGGGCAGCGGCGGCGCACCCGGACGGGTGTAGGTCCGACCGGTGACGGTATTGATCAGCGGACGCTCCACCGGCGGGGCCAGAAAGGGTTCGTCACCATCCTCGGCGGCCAGGGGATCGACGATCCGCGCCGGCGGCTCCCGACGCTGGGAGGCGGAGTCGATGATCCGCGGGGCTTCCCGGCGGGCCTCGCCCTGGGACTCCTCATGCTCGGCGCGGGGCGCATAGGCCTCGGCCGCCGGGGAATAGGTCGGCGGCGGCGCGGTCTGGGCGGTTGCCGTGATGGCCGGGGCACGAACGGGCTCGCTGACCGGTGCCGACGCCCGGGCGACTGCCTCGCCGCGCACCGGTTCGGGCATCCGCGGGGTCTCGCGCACAGGCTCCGAGCGACCGGCGAGCGGTGCCGTCGACACCGTACGGCTTCCGCCGGACGGCGGCGCGGCGTTGGTGCGCTGCTGGATCGGGTCCACCGCACGCATGGCCGCGGCATCCATTCCGGTGGCCACGACGGACACCCGGATCCGACCTTCCAGTTCGGGATCGAAGGCCGCACCGAAGATGATGTTCGCCTCGGGATCCACCTCGGACGAGATCGCGTTGGCGGCCTCGTCCACTTCCAGAAGGGTCATGTCCAGCCCGCCGGTGACGTTCACCAGCACGGCCTTGGCCCCCTTCAGGGAGACCTCGTCGAGCAGCGGGTTCTGGATGGCGTTGCGGGCCGCCATCAGCGCCCGGTCCTCGCCGGTGGCCTCGCCGGTGCCCATCATCGCCTTGCCCATCTCGGTCATGACCGTGCGGACGTCGGCGAAATCGAGATTGATCAGGCCCGGCAGCACCATCAGGTCGGTGATGGAGCGCACGCCGGAATGCAGCACCTGGTCGGCCATGCCGAACGCCTCGGCAAAGGTGGTGCGCTCATTGGCGATGCGGAACAGGTTCTGGTTCGGAATGACGATGAGGGTGTCCACCACCCGCTGCAGCTCCGCCACGCCCTGGTCGGCCAGGCGCATGCGGTGGCGGCCCTCGAAGTGGAACGGCTTGGTGACGACACCCACGGTCAGGATGCCCCGCTCCCGTGCGGCCCGGGCGATGATCGGAGCCGCACCGGTCCCGGTGCCGCCGCCCATGCCCGCGGTGATGAACACCATGTGCGCGCCCTCGAGATGCTCGTGGATCTCGGGGATGGATTCCTCTGCCGCGCTGGTGCCGATCTCCGGATGCGCCCCGGCCCCGAGGCCCTGGGTGATGGTCACCCCGAGCTGGATCCGCCGGTCCGTCTTGGCGAACTGAAGCTGCTGGGCATCGGTGTTGGCAACGACGAACTCGACCCCCTGCAGCTCCGCGTCGATCATGTTGTTGACGGCGTTGCTGCCCGCGCCTCCGACGCCGAAGACGACGATGCGGGGCTTGAGTTCAGTGGCGCGAGGCGCCGACAAGGAAATCGCCATGGGTTTCATAATCCTGACCAACGGCCTCCCGACTGGCGGCTGTGCGGGGACCGTCCCCGTCAGCGCTTCCGTGAGCCCGATAACAAAGCATTCATCGTTAATCCGCAGTTAACTCCCATAATACGAGTCGCCCCTGCGGCTAGAGCGCAAGCGACTAATTTAATGTTTTTGTTGGGATTTCGATGATTCGCGCATTTTCCCGGCGCGCACACATCGGCGTGATAGTGCTCATTGCTAAAGAGATTCGCCAAAGGGCGAACCGCCCACAATGGTGATTGCGGCAGGATTCCTGCGAAAAATCCGCAGACGGAGGATCTACTTCCCCCCCTTGCGTCCCTGCCCTGCCCGCCGGGGCCGTCTCAGAGATTGGCGCGGAGCCACCCCGCCGCGCGAGAGAGCACGTCCCGCTCCGGCGCACCGGTCCGCTCGTCCTTCGGACGGACCGCCAGGGACCGATCGGACACCGCCTCCCGCGGCCCGAAGGCGGACCTCTGGAGCACGCCGACCGCCGCGCTGAACGCCGGACCGGCGGCGGAGTCGGCCAGATGCGGGGCCCGGCGGGGCCGTCCCAGCCGCACCGGGCAGTCGAACACGCGAACGGCCAGTTCGCGGACGCCGGCCAACTGGCTCGCACCACCGGTCAGCACCACGCCGGTCCCGCTGGGCATCTTGACGCCGGATCGCCTCAGTCGGTCACGGGTGAGTTCCAGGGTTTCCTCGACCCGGGGGGCAATGATGCCCTTGAGCATGGACCGGGGGGCCACGATCGGCTCGGCGGAGGGATCATCGCCCCGCGCCGGGGCCTCGATCATCTCCCGGTCCTCGTTGGCCGAGGCGATGGCGGAGCCATGCAGGGTCTTGATGCGCTCGGCCCCGCCGACGGTGGTGGTCAGGCCGCGCGCGATGTCGTTGGTCACGTGCTGACCGCCGACGGTCAGGGTGTCCACATGGATCAGGGACCCGTTGGCGAAGACGGAGACGGCGGTGGAGCCGCCGCCCATGTCGATGCACACGGCCCCGAGATCGATCTCGTCCTCCTCCAGTGCCGCCAGGCCGGAGGCAAAGGGGGCTGCGACAACCCCGTCCAGCTGCAGGTGCGCCAGTTCGACGCAATGCCCGAGGGTGGCGAAGGCCGTCTCGGCCATGCTCACCACCAGGAGCTCCAGGGCCAGCTCCCGGCCGTGCAGATGGCGGGGATCGCGTACCGAGGCCTGGCGATCCACCGACCAGGAGATGGGCAGCAGATGAATGATCCGGCGGCCCGGAGTCCGGGCCTGGGCCAGGGCCAGCTGGATGCAGCGGGACAGGTCATGGTCGCCGATCGGACGGGCCCCGAGGGACACGGCCGCAGACACCCGGTGGCTGGCCATCTGGCCGCCGGCGCTGGTCAGGACCACGCTGGAGACCGACGCGCCGGCCATGGCCTCTGCCTGCTCCACGGCCTGGGCGATGGCCTCTGCCGCCTCATCGACGCAGGTCACGGTGCCGCCACGGACCCCGCGGGAGCGGACATGGGCCACCCCGGCCACGGAAATGGTCCGCTCCGAACGGTTCAGACCGTCCGGCTTCATGATGAAGCAGCCGATCTTGGACGCACCGAGATCCACGGCCGCCACCAGCGCCGGTCGCCCGCTCACCAGACCGATGCGGCCGCCATCCTTGCGATCCCCCGTGCCCTTCATGCCGTGTCCCACCCTGTACAAGTCCTGTCAGTCGCCGCAGGTCCGCGGCGATCCGTCGTTCAATTCTCAGCCAGCCGCCGGCGTCGTCGATGCCATCGGCGCGGCCAGCGCCCCGGCGATTCCGTCCCGGGGACGGATGCGCACGTCGGGCGTCTTCAGGTCGATCCGGGAAAAGCCCAGGCTCAGCACCTGCTGGTCGCGCTCGAGCTGGTCCAGATGCATCAGCGCGGCGTCCTCCCCCTCGGCAGGGAGCTGGATCAGGCTCTGATCCTTCAGCCGCAGGTCCCAGCGACGGTTGTCGACGCGGACCAGGGCCCAGATCCGTCCCATCAGGCTCGGCCGGGACTGGACCAGCGGCAGGATCGCCGCAGCGGCCGTGTTGGCACCCTCCCCCACCACCAGCGGCAGGTCGACGAAATGCTGGGCATCGGTATCGGTGATCACCTGCCCCTCGGAGTCGATGAGGCTGAGATGGCCGTGGTTCTGCCAGACGGCGAGCCGCGGCCGCTCGACCACCGAAATCACCAGGGTATCGGGAAGCATCCGCGCCACGTGGACGGACTTCACCCAGCCGACCTTCTCCACCCGGCCGCGCAGGGCGGCGAGATCCAGACCGAGGATCGGCGTACCCGCCCCGACCTGTGCGGCGGTGCGGATATCCGGCTCGGACAGGGCCGAGCTTCCCTGAACCACCACGTGGCGGACGGCAAAACCGGCCGCGCCGAAGCTGTTGTCGATCCCCCGGGCCACCCCCTGGACGATGGCCTGTCCACGCCCGCCAGTGGCCAGCAGCGCCAGGGTGGCCAGAACCACCACGCCCGCTGCGACACCGGTTGCGAGGGACGGTGAAATCCCGTCGAACCGGCCCGTCCCCCCGTAGGCCGCGGCGGGCTTGCGCCCCCGCGCCGCAGTCGCGCGACCGCCGGGCGGCGTCCTGGCGCCCCCCTTGCCCGTTCCGGTCTTCCGCGTCGGTTGGCCTCGCACTACCGCGGGCATCCGGCGTCCTCCACGATCCACATCACCAGACGATCAAACTCGATACCGCACCAGGCCGCCTGCTCGGGAGCGAGCGATGTCGGCGTGAAACCGGGTTGGGTGTTGACCTCCAGAAGAACCAGATCGTCCTTAACAGGGTCATAACGAAAATCACTTCGGGTAAGACCCCGGCAACCCAGAGCCGCGTGCGCGGCCTCGGCCATGCGCATGGCGGCCGTCGAGACCCGCTCCGGAATGTCCGCCGGGATCACGTGGTTGGACCCGCCCTCCCCGTATTTGGCCTCGAAATCATAGAAGCCGGCGGACGGGAGGATGTCGGTGACGGCCAGGGCCCGGTCCCCCAGCACGGCCACGCTCAGCTCCTTGCCGGCTATGTAGGGCTCGATCATCACCTCCTCGCCGAAGGTCCAGGTGTCGGCGGCGAGCTCCTGCGGCGGGCGGTTGGCCCCGTCAAACACCAGGAAGACGCCGACGGAAGAGCCCTGGGCATTGGGCTTCACCACATAGGGGGGCGGCATGACATGGTCCTTCGCCGCCAGATGCCGGTCGAACAGGCCACCGCCGGGCACCCGCAGGCCCGCGGCCGCCAGGACGGCCTTGGCCTTGGCCTTGTCCATGGCCAGCGCAGATGCCAGCACGCCGGAATGGGTGTAGGGCAGGTTCAGGGTCTCCAGCACCCCCTGGACGCAGCCATCCTCCCCCCAGGCCCCGTGCAGGGCATTGACCACCACGTCCGGCCGGGCCGCCGTCAGCGCCTGGGCGAGATCGCGCCCGGCATCGATCTCCGTCACCTCGGCCCCAAGCCGACGCAGGGCATCGGCATAGGCCTTGCCCGAAACGAGGCTGACGGGGCGCTCGGGGCTCAGGCCGCCCTTCAGCACGGCGATACGGCGTCCGACCAGCGGCCGGTCGAGGGGGGCAGAGGTCGCAGCAGTCATGGGCAGGGGCTCCGTCCGGTTGGCGCCGGGGGTCACGACCGCCCGATACGCTTGATTTCCCATTTGAGGTGGACACCGAACTTGTCGGCGACATCCTGTCGGACCGCCTCGCCCAGACCCTCGAGGTCTGCGGCCGTGGCCTGTCCGTCATTGATCAGGAAGTTGGAATGCAGCTCGGAGAACCGGGCCCCGCCCATGGGCTTGCCCCGCCAGCCCGCCTCGTCGACCAGCTTCCAGGACGCGTGCCCGGGCGGGTTCTTGAAGGTGGAGCCGCCGGTCCGCTCGCGGATCGGCTGGGAGGCCTCGCGCCGGGCGGTGATCTCGGCCATGCGGGTGAAGATGTCGTCAGGGTCGGCCTTCGCCCCCTGGAACAGCCCGCCGGTGAAGATCACCTCGTGCTCCTCCGCCGTGGTGGAGTGACGATAGCTGTAGCCCATGTCCTCGACACTGAAGATGGCGCGCTCCCCCTGGCGGGTGATGGCATAGGCCTCCACCAGCACGCCCCGGGTCTCGCCGCCATAGCAGCCCGCGTTCATGACCAAAGCCCCGCCGATCGTCCCGGGGACGCCTGTGTAGAATTCCAGACCGGACAGCCCCGCCTCCGCGGCGAAGCGGGAGGCCTGGGCGTCCAGCGCCGCGGCGCCGGCATAGATCCGGTTCTGGTCCATCAGCCGCAGGTCGGCGAAGGCCTTGCCCAGCCGCACCACCACGCCCTCGACCCCGCCGTCCCGCACCAGCAGGTTGGATCCCACGCCCAGGGCCGTGACCGGCACCGAGGGATCCAGGTTGAGCAGGAACTGCTGAAGGTCCGCCTCGTCCGCCGGGATGAACAGCACCTCTGCCGGTCCGCCGACCCGAAGCCAGGTGAAGGGGGCCAGTGTCTCGTCCCGGGCGATACGGCCACGCACGGCGGGCAGTGTGTCCCGCCAGCTCATCCGAGAGCGTCCAGTTGCCCCGGCAGGGCATAGGCCCACGCCGTGATGTCCCCGGCCCCCAGGCAGACCACCAGGTCACCGGAGGCCGCCTCCTCCGCGATCAGGCGGGGCAACTGGGTGACCCCGTCGAGACCCAGCGCCCGGCGATGACCGAAGCGGCGGATTCCCTCGACGAGAGCGTCGCGGTTGACCCCGTCGAGGGGCGCTTCACCGGCGGCATAGACATCGGCGACGATCACCGTGTCGGCATCGTTGAAGCAGGCGCAGAACTCGTCGAACAGGTCGCGCAGGCGGGTATAGCGGTGGGGTTGGACCACGGCGATCACCTTGCCGCCGGTGGCATCCTGCACATCCCGCGCGGCCTTCAGCACGGCGCTGATCTCCACCGGGTGGTGGCCATAGTCATCGACGATGCGGACGCCCCTGGCGACGCCGGTGGTGGTGAAACGGCGCTTCACCCCGCCGAAGCCGGCCAGACCCGCGCGCACCGCCTCGAGGCTGACCCCCAGTTCCCGGGCAATGGCGATGGCGGCCAGCGCGTTCAGCACGTTGTGGCGACCAGGCATCGGCAGCTTCAGATCCGCCGCGGCCTCCACCGTGCCGTTGTCGAGCTTGCGGACGAGGTCGAAGGTGGCGCCGTCCGCCCCCATGCGCACATTGACGGCCCGGACCTGGGCCTGGGGATTGACGCCGTAGGTCACCAGCCGCCGGTTCTCCACCCGGGCCGCCAGG
>DAINBM010000032.1:0-12108 GCA_036732965.1 Caulobacteraceae bacterium
GCCGCGCACGGTCACGGTCCGCCAGACCGGGCCGGTGCCTGCATTGATGAAGCGAGCCTGGGACAGGTGCCCCACCGTCCACCGGGCCGTGCCGTCCGGGACCGCACCGGACGCCTGCACCCGGACCGGTCCGGCCACCGCCAGCATCGCCCGCGCCGCCTTGAGAAGGTGGCTCTGCTCCTGGGTATTCAGCCGGTCGGGCTCACGGACCTTGCGTTCAAGCCCGGCCTGGAGGGAGCGTGCAATGCCCGTCTCGCCCGCCTCATAGGCCAGGGCGACAACCCCCGCGAGGTCGCGCAGAGGCGTCTGGTAGGCATCGTCGGGCGAGGCCCAGCCCCGGGCCGCCACGGCCTGGAGGAAGCTGTCATGCGCCCGACCGCGATCCCCCATGGCCGCCAGGGCCGCACCGATCTGGGCCCGGGCGAGCGCGGAGGATTCCTTGTCGAAGCCGGCATCATGGAACCAGCGCAGGCGTCCGAGGTCCCCGTGACCGCTCTTGGCCATGACATAGAGGGCATAGGCCGCCGCCCGGCTGCGCAGACGTTCCGTCGCCTGACGGTCCTTGTCGGAGGTCCGTCCGAACCCGGCATAGGTCTGCATCCGGTAGCCGACAGAGGTGTATCCGTCCGTCTGGGACACCGAGCGCATGGCCGACACGGCCCGGCCGATGGCCTCGTCCGGCACGGCGGCACCCATGGCCTTCGCATCCAGCAGGAAATCGACGATGAAGGCCCCGGTCCACGGATCCGCCTCGCCATCCCCCACCTGCCACAGGCCGAAGGAGCCATCCAGCGCCTCCCGGTCCAGGAGCCTGGAGACCGACGCCGCCAGCGCCGTCCGCGCGGCAGCTCCGCCCCCCGAGGCCAGGGAGAACAGGGCCGCATAGCCCTTGGACGCGAGTTGCTCGCTGCAGCCATAGGGATAGCGCGACAGGGCCGTGGCGATCGGTGTCGGATCGAAATTGGCGAAGGGGGAATAGGACACGGTGAGGCCGGCATCCGCCGCCAGCCCGGTCAGCAGGGTCGCGGAAGGCGTGTAGCTGTCCCCCGGCTTCTGCTGGGTTGTGAAGGCCCGGGTGATCTGCCCCCAGCCCGCGCGGGTCTGCAAGGGGAAGGTGCGATCGGCGGCGAAGCCCGGTCCCCGGGCATCGAGGGTGACCTGGCCGATGGCCGGACGATGGCCGGCGGTCAGGCTGATCCGTTCGGTCACGTGCTGCCCCGGCTGCAGGTTGAAGCTCGCACCCGGTGCCGCGATGGGCCCCTCCCGGCCGTTCAGACTGACCCGGTAGCTTCCGGCCCGGCCCTCCACATTGTCCAGCTCCACCGTCGCCCAGGCCCGGTCACCCGGCGCGAGGAACCGCGGCAGGGCCACCTCGGCCACCACCGGCTCGCGGATGATCAGGTCGGAGGTGCCGGAGCCGACGGCGCTGTCCGTCCAGGCCACGGCCACCAGCCGCAGCTGGCCGTTGAAGTCCGCCGCCGGCAGACGCACGGTGGCATGCCCGGACGCGTCAGTGGTCACAACGCCCGACCACAGGGCGACCGAGCGGATCGGCACCACGGCCAGTCCGGCCCCGCCCACCTCGTCTCCCCCGAAGCTGACGGCCCCCGCCGCGCCGAGGTTCGGATCGAGCAGGCGGCCGTAATCGTCGCGATAGGCGAGCCCGAGGGCCCGCTTGCCGAAGTACCAGCCGGCCGGGTCAGGGGTCTTCTGGTGCGTCAGGCGCAGGATGCCCTCGTCCACCGCCGCGAGCGTCACCCGGGCGGTCTGTCCGCCGGTGAGCCCCCGAACCTGCAGGTTCGCCACGACGGGTGCGTGAGAGCCGATCCGGGTCGGTGTTCCGATGGCGACGGTGAGCTTCCGCCCCGGTGCCTCGAGGGGCACATAGACGAGCCCCACCGCCCGGCGGGGCTTGGGACTGGAGACCGGGTCCCTCGGCTGGACCACGGTCACCAGCACATAGGCCCCCGCCCCCCAGTCCGCACCGGCCCGCAGATGGACACTGCCGCCATTGGCCCCGATCGTCGCGGACTTCAGATTGATCAGACGGTCCCCGGCCACCGCCACCTGGGCCTCGCCGGCGAAGGGGGCCTGGATGCGGATCTCCACGTCGTCGCCGGGGTGATAGCCCGTCCGCACGGCGGAGACCCGGGCCATGTCGGGGGCCTCCACCCCGTCCTCGGCATCGCCCCAACCGGCGGACTGACGGATGACCGTGTGCGCTCCAGTGCCCGGTTCGTCGAGCACGAGGCGGTAGTCCCCCCAGGGCAGCTTCCTGCTGATCCGTGCAGCCCCGCCGGTGCCCACCGAAAGGGTGCCCTCGGCGATGGGGATGTCCCGGCTGGTGCGCCGCCAGGACCAACGGCCACCGGACTCGAACCAGTCGTAGTTCCAGCGTTCGGAGATCAGCACATAGTGCACCTGCGGCGCCGCCACCCGGTGTCCCTGGGCGTTGACCGCCACCACCTCGAAGGTCTGGACCGGATCGGCACCGGCACCCGGTGTCGATTTCACACCCAGATAGAGGTCGCGCAGGTGCAGCTTGAGGGTCGTCTGCTCCGCCACGGGGCGACCACCGGGCTCGAACACCGACGCGGTCAGCCGGGCCCGGAGCGGGTCGGTCGGCCGGCCGAGGCTCTTGAGATCGAGAGGAGCCAAGGCACGTCCCGAGGCATCGGTCTGCCCCTGCGGCGTCTCGACCAGCTTCTCGTCGAAGGGTTTCTGCTGGTCGCCCCACACATAGCCCTTCAGGGCCGGGAAGGGATCGGGATCGACGCTCACCCGGGCTTCGGAGGTCACGGCGAGGCCCGCGGCGATGGCCCCATAGAGGTACCGCGCCGCGACCTGCACCCGGCGGGTTTCCCCTGCCAGCACCGGCCGGTCAGGATCGGCCCCGAGGGTGACGGCCAGCCGCTGGGGCGCGAAATCCTCCACCTGGAAGGCGGCGGAGCCGGAGGCACCCTCGGTGCCCTCCATCTCGAGGCTGACCCGCCACATGGCCCGGGGGGCCCCGGCGGGCAGCACCACATCCGCCGCCGCCGATCCGCCGGGAGTTGCCTTGAACGGATAGCGGGCGAATTCCAGCCCCGAGGGTCGCCGGACCACCAGCGCCCCCCGCCGGTCGGTCACGGCATGGGCCAGTCGGTCGCGCAGCAGGCCGACCACATGCACGGTCTCCCCCGGGCGATAGATGCCCCGGTCGGTATAGACAAAGCCGTCCACCGCACCGGCGGCCCGGGCCACATCGGCGCCCGTGGTCGGCTTCGACCCCGGGGGCGAACGTCCGCCCACGTCCTGCTTGGACAGGTCCACTGGCGAGCGTTCGAGATCCAGCAGGGTGAAGTCCGCCGTCGGACCATAGGCCATGACGCGCACGGGCCTGGCCCCGTTCTCCCCGCCCAGCAGGGCCCGGGCAAAGCGGACGCGGCCGCTGGCATCGGTGAGCGCGGACGCAAGTTCCCCGCCGTCCGCCCCGACGAGGGCCAGGCGGACCCCCGACATCAACCGGGCCGTCTTGAGGGAGCGCACCACCACGTCCAGGGCGTCACTGCCGTCATAGGCCTGCAGCGCCATGTCCGTGAACAGGATCCAGCGCCGGGCGGTGGCGGGACGGGAGGCATCGGCCTCCCCGTTTCGGGGCTTCACCCCCCGCAGCCCCGTGGCATCCCGCGCCACGACCACATAGGCACCGGACTGCAGGGTCTTGAGCACGGCGCCCAGGGGAAAGACCGTCGTGGTCCGCTGGTCGGCGGCGCCATGAACCGCCATGTCCCCTTCCCAGACCTTGCGGCCGTCATCCCCCACGTCGTCCTCGGAATACTCGTCCTCGGCACTGGGCTGGGGGGCACTGATCTGCTTGCGGACCAGGTTCCGGTCGGGCACGCGCCACACCTCGAGGTGCAGCCGGGTCACGTTCACCGTTTCCAGTCCCACCCCGTCGGCATCCTCCCGCGGCAGGATCACCCCCTCGCCGGAAAAGCCCACATAGGTCGGCTTGGCACCGGCCACGAACTCCACGTCGGTCGTCTCGGCCAGGGTCTCACCAGCGGCGGACGGCAGGCCGCGCAACAGGGTCACGGTGCGCCCGGCATAGCCCACATCCGCCACGCAGAGCTCGTCCTCATGGACCGTCACCGCGACCGGATGGCCGAGACCGGGACGGACCGAGACGAAATCGCTGTAGGAGGCCCGCGGATCGAGGGGCCGGGTCATGCGGATGCAGGCCGAGGGGGCCGTGCCGCGGGAATCCAGCCGACTGGTCCAGACGGTGAAGCCGTCCGGCTTGCGCGGCGCGGCGCGGGGGGCATCGGCGGCGCGGGGCTTGCCGAACAGGGACCACGGGCTTCCGTCCCTGGCCGCCTGGGCCACCGGTGTGGCGGGTGGCGGCGCGGCGGTCAGCCGGGCAAGGCCGAAACCGGCAGCGAAGGCCGCGATTATCAACCCGGCCGCGATCCAGGTCCGACGCTCGCCTGCAAGACCCGCCATGACCGCATCCCCCGCTCGCCCGAGGTGATCATGTGCCGGGCAGCGCGTGAGTCAATCGCGGGCCGGGGGAATTCCGCTCGCGCGATGCGGTCATCGGCGACGGCCGAAGCCTCAGGGCTGTTTCGGCAGCCAGGGAACGAAGCCGGAGGTGGTTTCCATGTACCGGACATAGTCCGGGCGGGTCTTGCGCAGGCGGTATTCCAGCGTCGGCGCACCGCTCCACTTCATCAGGGTCCAGGTCAGCAGCACCGGGCCCGGCAGGGCGAACAGGCCGCAAGGGGTCTCTGCCGCGATCAGGAACAGGCCCCACCAGGTACAGGCGTCGCCGAAATAGTTCGGGTGCCGGGTGTAGCGCCACAGGCCGCTGGACAGGACCTTGCCCCGGTTGGCCGGATCGGCGCGGAACCGGGTCAGCTGCCAGTCTCCCACGGTCTCGAACAGCACGCCGAACAGGCCCAGCCCCACACCGGCAAGGGCGACGGGCCCGAGGGGGGCCGGGCCGGTGCCGACCTGGCCCAGCTGCACGGGCAGGCAGACGATGAACAGAAGCGGGGCCTGGGTGGCGAAGACCAGGCGCAGCGTGGCCTCGCCGAAGCCCCAGCCCTTGGCGTCCTTGGCCTTCTCCATCATCCGGATGTAGCGACGATCCGGGCCGTGATGGCGCCAGCGCCACAGGAGATACCCTCCGAGCCGGAACCCCCACAGGCTGCACAGGGCCGTCAGGGCCAGCTTGTGCGGGGTGAGCCCCCCCGTGACCACCAGGCTGGACCAGGCCAGGGTCACCATGCCCAGCGCCCAGAAGGCGTCGACGAAGGTCACGTCCTTCAGGCGCAGCGCCACGAGCCACAGGAGCGCGAAGAGGGCGACGCAGACCCCCGCATTGATCGCAAGAACGGTCAGGATCGGCATGGTGTCTCCGAAGGCTTGCTCAGACGGCCGGACGGTCGGCCAGGGCCAGCACATGCGCGGTGGGCGCAGCGCCCTCCTGCTGGGCGGCAATGACGCCCACATCCACATAGTCCCGCCAGTCGAGGATGCGGTCCCCGCGGAAGCGGATGACCCCGGCATAGGGGGCCACCACGGTCAGGCCGCTCTTCGTGGTGAACTCGTCCACCCCCTCCACGAACAGACGGTCGGCGCTTTCGGCATGGTCGAACACGCGCCAGCGCACCTCGGCCATGTCGGCCCCGAAGCGGATCAGGAACTTGCGGGCGGCGGCCTTTCCCTTCAGCGGCGGCTCGGCCCCCACGGCAAAGTGCCAGACGATGTCGTCATCCATGCGGGCCAGCACATCCTCGATGTCCCGTCGCTTCCAGGCGTCGATCAGGGCGAGGAACTGGTCGATCCGGCGGGGCGCGGTCATGCGTCAGACCCCGACCACGAGGCTGACAGTGGTGGTGGTCGAGCCGCCGATGTTGAGGGTCTGGCAGGTCCGGGCCCCCTCCACCTGATAGTCGCCCGCCTCGCCGGTGACCTGCTTCATGGCGTCCAGCGCCATGCGCACCCCCGTGGCCCCCACTGGATGACCGAGCCCGATCAGCCCGCCCGAGGGATTGATCGGCAGGCGGCCGCCCATCTCGATCACGCCCGCCTCCACCGCCTTCCAGGACTCCCCCGGCGCGGTGAGGCCCAGATGGTCGATGGCCATGTATTCGGTCATGGCAAAGCAGTCGTGGGTCTCCACCACATGGATCTCGGACAGATCGGTCACCCCGGCCCGACGACGGGCATCCTCCACCGCCCGGCGGACCTGCGGGAACACGTAGGTCTGCCCCTCGCTCGCCCGGATCTTGTCGGCATAGGGAATGGGGGCGGAGCGATGACCCCAGCCGCGGATGCGCGCCAGATCCTCCAGCCGTCTGCCCCGGGCCTTCGCCCACTCCGCCGCCCTTCGGGGGGAAGCGAGGAAGATCACGGCCGCCCCATCGGTCACCTGCCCGCAGTCGAGCTTGCGGGTCCGTCCCTCCACCACCGGGTTCAGGGCATCGTCCTGGGTGAAGCTGTTCTCCGGGAAGGTCCATTGCCGGGTCTGGGCATTGGGATTGCGGCGGCCATTGGCGAAGTTGATCTCCGAGATCCGCAGCACGTGGGCGGGATCCAGGCCATAGCGGCGCTCATATTCCTCGGCGAGGTCGGAGAAGGCCCGCGGCCAGGGGAACTGGGCGTCGAGATATTCATGACCCGCCCAGGCCGCTGCCCCGAGGTGCTGCGCCGCCTGCTGCCCGGAGACGTTGCGCATCTGCTCGATGCCGACGACGCAGGCGAGGTCGTAGCGTCCGGCCTCGATCTCCGCCGCGGCCGCGAGGATGGCCACGCTGCCGGACGCACAGGCCGCCTCGTGCCGGGCCGTGGGCATGCCGTCGAAGTCCGGATGCACAAGGCCGAAGAAGCCCCCGAGCAGGCCCTGCCCCGCGAACAGGTCGGCGACGAAATTGCCCACATGGCCGCACTCGATGTCCTTCGGCTCCAGCCCGGTCGCATCGAGGCCGTGGCGCACCACGTCCGCGAAGACGTCGGCCAGCTCCAGACCCTGCCGGGTCCAGTTTGCGGAGAAGTCCGTCTGCCAGCCGCCCAGGATATAGGTCATGTCGCGTCCGTTCCTGTCTGGGCCATCGGGCACCGTCGCGCCGTCGGCCGATTGATGTTGCGCGCCGGGATCAGCGCCCCAGACCGCGCAGGGCACCGGCCTCCGCGGAGTCGATATATTCGTCGAGCCGGGTGATCCGGCCATCCGCCATGCGCACCACGACGCAGGCCGACATCTTCCAGGGCGTTCCGTCGGGCAGGGTTGCGGACAGGACGTGCTGCTGCACGAAGCCGTTCTTCAGGGCCTCCAGACGCTGCACGGTGTAGACCCGGTCGGGCAGCTTGCGCACGAACCAGTCCAGCGACCTCATGTTCTGGTCGACGGTCTGTTCCACATCATCGATGTTGTGCCAGATCTTCGCATCCGGGGCGTAGCAGGCCCGCACGGCGTCGGCGTCGCCCTCCTGGATGGCCGCCACGAACCGCCTGGCGAAGGTCAGGATCTCGTCCTCGGTCATGATCTTGATCCCCTCATCGGCCGGTGCTGATCCTGTCGGCCGTCAGCGCCCGGCGCATGGCCAGCTCCAGCCCCTTGGGGTCCCGCGACAGGCTGGCGCGGACGTCGATGGCGAGGAAGTCGGTATCCACCTCGTCCACCCCGCGGGCAATGGCCTTGAGGGCCGCCCGGGCGATCGTGGACGGTGCCTCCTTGAAGCCGTCCACATGGCTGGCCATCCGCGTGTCGACGGAGCCGACGATCAGGGCGGTGACATGGGTGTTCTGCGGGGCCAGCTCGGCCCGGAGACAGGCACACATCGCCCGCCCGGCGAACTTGGACGGGCTGTATCCGCCCATGACCGGGGCTGCGACGATGCCGCCCACGGACAGGACATTGGCGATGGCACTCTCCCCGTGCCGTGCCAGGATCGGGGCAAAGGCGCGACACATCATCAGCGGACCGAAATAGTTGGTCTCCATCTCCAGCCGGGCCGCGGTCAGGTCCGGGGCCCGCATCAGGGTCGTGTTGCAGAAGGCCCCGGCATTGTTGATCAGCAGGCTGACATCGGGGCAGGCCTCGGCCGCGGCGGCGATCTGGTCAGGATCCGTCACGTCGAGGCGAACGGCCACCAGCCGGTCCGGGGCCTCCGCCACCAGGGCCGCCGCATTGGCCGGATCGCGGGTGCCCACATAGACCCGCCGCGCGCCCGCTTCCAGCAGACCGCGCACCAGCGCCTCACCGATCCCGCGATTGCCGCCCGTCACCAGCGCGACACTGTCCTGCAGCTTCATCCCCGTGCGTCCCGCCGTTTCCGTCCCGGTGCTGCCGCCCGCGAGCGCAGCCCCCTTGTCTGCCGGTCTTGCGCCAGCTGATCCTGAGGCTAGACCTCCTGTCAGGCATTTCAACCCGCTTTCCCGCCGACGCCTCCCTTGCGTGCCCGCGCGAGCGGGATCAGACCTGCAGGCGGGCCTCGAGGGCGGCGATGAACGGTGCAAGCTTCGGCGGTGCCTGCGGACTGGCGGGGCGGACCACCCAGATGGCCACCGGTTCGGGAGCTGCGTCCTCGAGCACGACCTCCCGCAGGGCACCGCTGGAGAGTTCGGCCTCGACGTCCCAGTAGGAGAAGGTGGCGATCCCCAGTCCGGCGAGGCAGGCCACATGGACGGCCTCCATGCTGTCCGACTCGAAGCGGCCCTCGAAGCGGACCTCCCGCACCGCGCCGCCCGTGACGAAGGGCCAGGCCGCCCGATCGATGAGGCCGAGCCTCTGGTGATCCGCCAGATCGTTCAGGGTGCGGGGCACCCCGTGGCGTTGCAGATAGGCCGGGGAGGCGCAGAGCCGCCGGGGATTGTCCGCCAGCTTGCGGGCCAGCAGGCTCGAATCCCGCAGACGGCCGATCCGCACGGCGAGGTCAAAGCCCTCTCCGACGATGTCCGTCATCCGGTCCTGCAGGGACAGTTGCACGCGCAGCGCGGGATAGGCCTCGAGAATGCCCGGGATCAGAGGCGCCACCACCTTCCGCCCGAAGGAGGCCGGGGCCGTGACCCGCAGCAGGCCCGAGACCGCGCCGATGCCGCCCGCCAGACTATCCAGCGCGCTGGTCTCCGCCTCCAGCATCGCCCGGGCATGGGGCAGGAAGGCGAGACCCTCCGGCGTGAGGGACAGCGAGCGCGTGGTCCGGTTCACCAGACGCACCCCCAGATGCTGTTCCAGCGCCGCAAGTCGACGGCTGGCGAGGGTCGGCGAGAGGCCGAGGCGGCGCGCGGCCCCGCTGAGGCTGCCGCTCGCAGCGGCCTGGCTGAGCACGGCGAGGGCCTGAGTGTCCATTCCGTCAAGAACCGATAAAGTGGCCTGTCAATTTCGGCTATTTATCCTGATACTGAAAAAATGCCAAAAGTTCGGCAGCGTCGGTGCGCCGACCCCTCGTCCCCCATTCAGCCCAGGGTATCCTGATGACCTCCCGCCTCGTTCCCGACCCAATCCTGCAAAGCTTCGTCGAAACCGAGGTGCTGCCGGGCCTGGACATCACGCCCGCGGCCTTCTGGTCGGCCCTCGAAGGCCTGGCGACGGAATTCGGTACGCGCAATGCGGAGCTGCTGGCCGTCCGTGACAGCCTTCAGGCCCAGCTGGACGCCTACTGGTCTTCCCAGCGGGGCAAGGCGGTGGATGTGGGCGAGGAGGCGCGGTTCCTGCGCCAGATCGGCTATCTGAGCGACGAGGCCCCGGACTTCCAGATCGGCACCACCGGCGTCGACGCCGAAATCGCCAGCACCGCCGGGCCCCAGCTGGTCGTTCCCCTGTCCAATGCCCGCTACGCGCTGAACGCGGCAAATGCCCGTTGGGGTAGCCTGTATGACGCCCTCTACGGCACCGACGCCCTGGCTCCGGTGCTTCCGGCCGGTCCCTACGACATCGAGCGCGGGGCAAAGGTCATCGCCTATGCCCGGGACCTGCTCGACGAGATCGCGCCGCTGGACGGGGCCAGCCACCGGGACGCCGCCCGCTACACCGTGGTCGACAGCCTGCTGCGGGTCGGCCTGATCAATGGCGGCGAGACCGGGCTCCTCCACCCCGAGGTCCTGGCGGGATGGCGCGGCGATGCGGGTGCGCCGGACGGTGTGCTGCTGTGCCACAACGGCCTGCACTGCGAGATCCTGATCGACCGAAAGAGCGCCATCGGCCGGGATGACCCGGCAGGGATCAGCGACCTCCTGATGGAAAGTGCCCTGACTGCGATCCAGGACTGCGAGGATTCGGTGGCCGCTGTGGATGCGCAGGACAAGGTGGGCGTCTATCGCACCTGGCTCGGCCTGATGAAGGGCGACCTGGCGGAGACCTTCCAGAAGGGCGGCCAGGTCCAGACCCGCCGCCTGAACCCCGACCGCACCTATACCGGCCGGGACGGCCAGCCCCGGGTGCTGAAGGGGCGGGCCGTGCTGCTGGTCCGCAATGTCGGCCACCACATGCTGAGCGATGCGGCCCTGCTCGACGGCCAGCCGGTCTACGAGACGGTGATCGACGCCCTGGTCACCGTGGCCAGTGCCCTGCATGACCTGCGCGGTGCCAAGGCCAACAGCGCCACGGGCTCCATCTATGTGGTGAAGCCCAAGATGCACGGACCGGACGAGGTCGCCCTGGCCGTTCGCCTGTTCGACGGGGTGGAGGACGCACTGGGCCTGCCCCGCAATACCGTCAAGATCGGCATCATGGACGAGGAGCGCCGGACCAGCGCCAATCTGCGCAGCTGCATTCACGCGGCCCGGGACCGGGTGGTGTTCATCAATACCGGCTTCCTCGACCGCACCGGTGACGAGATCCACACGGACATGGAACTGGGCCCCATGGTCCGGAAGGCCGAGATGAAGACCCAGGCCTGGCTCGCCGCCTACGAGGCGCGCAATGTCCAGATCGGCGTCGCCACCGGCTTTGTCGGCCATGCCCAGATCGGCAAGGGCATGTGGGCGGCCCCGGACCAGATGCAGGCCATGCTGCGGGACAAGATCGCCCATCCGCGGACCGGGGCCAATACGGCCTGGGTCCCCTCGCCCACCGCGGCCACCCTGCACGCCCTGCACTATCACCGGGTGGACGTGGCCGGGGTGCAGGCGGGTCTGAAGGGCGGCCAGACAGCGGACCTGTCCAACCTGCTGAAGCCGCCGGTCAGTGCCTCCAACTGGGAGCCCAAGGCGGTGCAGGAGGAACTGGACAACAACATCCAGGGCCTGCTCGGCTATGTGGTGCGCTGGATCGACCAGGGGGTCGGCTGCTCGAAGGTGCCGGACATCTATGACGTGGGCCTGATGGAGGACCGGGCCACCCTGCGGATCTCCAGCCAGCACGTGGCCAACTGGCTGCATCACGGCATCTGCAGCGAGACCCAGGTCCGCCAGACCTTCGAGCGCATGGCCGCCGTGGTGGACCAGCAGAATACCGGCGACCCCGCCTACCGGCCCATGGCCCCGGACTTCGGGGCCAGCATCGCCTTCCAGGCCGGGCTGGAACTGGTGTTCGACGGACGCAACCAGCCCAACGGCTATACCGAGTTCATTCTTCACCGGCGCCGTCGGCAGTTCAAGGCCGCCGCCGCGCAAGGCTGAGGCCGCACCGCCATGCAGATGCCGATCCCGGACCCGGAGCTCATGGCCCGCCGCGCGGAGTTCGTGGCGGCGCTGCGGCGACGGGTGCCCGGGGACGGCGTGATCGATGACCCCGCGGCGCTGCGGGCCTATGAATGCGACGGTCTGGCCGCCTATCGCACGACACCCCTCGCCGTGGTGCTGCCCTCGACCACGGCCGAGGTGTCGGCGGTCCTCGCCTATTGTCACGCGAACGGCCTGAAGGTGGTTCCGCGTGGCTCGGGCACGTCGCTCAGCGGCGGGGCCCTGCCCCTGGCCGACGGGATCGTGCTGGGCCTCGGCCGCTTCAACCGCATCCTCGAGATCGACTACGACAATCTGTGCGTGGTGACCCAGCCGGGCGTCACCAATCTCGGACTCACCGAGGCCGTCCGCGATCGCGGCTTCTACTATGCCCCCGACCCCTCCAGCCAGATCGCCTGCTCCATCGGCGGCAATGTGGCGGAGAACTCCGGCAGTGTG
>DAINBM010000033.1:0-12001 GCA_036732965.1 Caulobacteraceae bacterium
GGTGCCCGTGCTGGTCCCTGCGGCAGCCCCCCCGGTTACGGCGGCCAGCCAGAGAGATCCGGTCAGCGCCAGCACCGTGACGCCGCGTCTGCCGTGCCGTCCGGTCGAGACCACGGGTGCGCCTCAGACCGCTGCGGCCGGAGGCCTGGCGGGGCTGGCGGCGTTCAGGCGGGCCATCCTGTCGATGGCGGCATGGGCCTCGGCCATGATCTGCTCCATCAGGTCGGCCACCTTCATCACGCTGTGCACGCCGCCGGCGGACTGGCCCATGGCAAAGCAGGAGCGATCCGCGTCCAGACCCTCGATCTGGCCTCCGATGCCGCCCATCACTCCCTCGCGCACCGAATGCATGGCCTGCATCGGGAAGGGCTGGATGTCCTGCGGACGGGTTTCCCACTCCTCCACATAGGCGTTGCGCGCGACCCGCATGGGCTTGCCGGAATAGCAGCGGGTCCGCAGGGTGTCCTCGTCCCGGGACCTGACGATGGTCTCGCGGTACAGATCACCGGCGTGGGCCTCCTCGGTGGCGATGAACCGGGTGCCCATCCAGACCGCCTGGGCCCCGAGGGCGAGGGCCGCCGCCAGTCCGCGGCCGTCATGGATGCCCCCGGCGGCCGCCACGGGAATGCCCACCTGATCCACGGCCTGGGCGACCAGCGGCAGGGTGCCGACCAGACCGGTGTGACCGCCGCCCTCGCTGCCCTGACAGATCACGGCGTCGCAGCCCGCATCCTGCGCCTTGGTGGCATGGCGCACCTGGCCGCAGACCACCATCACCTTGAGACCCGCCGTGTGCAGCTTCTCGAGGATCGGCATCGGCACGCCCAGTCCGGCGATGAAGGTGGTGGCACCGCCGTCTATGATCACGTCCACGCTGGCGGTCAGGGATTCCGGCGATGCGGCGAGGAGATCCACGCCGAACGGGCGGTCGGTCAGGCGACGCACCTCCTTCATCTGGTCGCGGATGGCATCGGGACCGAGACCTGCCATGCCCAGCACACCGTATCCGCCGGCATTGGAGACCGCAGCGGCCAGTTCCGCATAGGCCACGCCCCCCATCCCCGCCAGCATGATGGGGTGCTCGATCTCCAGCAGGTCGCACAGGGGGGTTCTCAGGGACATGGTCGCAATCCTCGTTCGCAACAGGGACGGACGGGGACCGTCCGGGATCTGGCCAAAGTATGCGCGGCGCGTCGGGGTCTGCCTAGCCGTGACGCGGCGTCAGTCTGGGCCGAGACCGCCGGTGCTCGTGCGCCACTGTCCGGCGGCGAGGCGGATGATCCGTTCCGTCTCGTCCCAGAGGCCGAGGCCTTGGAGCTCCGCCAGCGGCACGAAGCGCGCGGCGGTGGCATCGTCCCCGGCCCGGGGCTCCCCTGCGATCCACCGCACGGCAAAGTCCACCAGCACGTAGTGGTGCCTCGGTCGTCCGTCGGCATCCGGCTCGAACCGCCCGTCGACCACGTCCACCAGCCCCAGCATCTCGGCCCGGACGCCGGTTTCCTCGAACAGTTCCCGGAGGGCGGCGTCGTGGAGGCGCTCGCCCCACTCGACCCGTCCGCCGGGCAGGCTCCAGCTGCCCGCCGCCGGAGGCTTGCCCCGGCGGATGAGCAGCACCGCATCCGGCTCGCGCAGGCAGACCACGCCCACGGCGGGTATGGGGTGGAGCGGCATGGTGTCCGGATCGGCATTCGGCATGGGCTGGCTTTCCACGGGCGGCAACCCGGTCTAGGAGGGCAGGATGACGTCGTCCACTCCTTCCCCGACCCCGGTCCCCGAGGACTCGACCTTCGCCGCGCGCCTGCAAGGCGAAAGCCTTTCAGACCTGACCGGACTGGTGGAGCGGGCCGTGCGCGGGCTGGACGGTGCGGGACGTGCTCCGCTCATCGCCTCCTTTGCCGCGGACCTTGCCGGTCCGGCCCGGATCGGTGACCGCGTGATCGTCTCCGCGGCGGTGGACCGGGTGACGCGGACATTGATCTTTGCCCGGGCGGACATCCGGCGTGAGTCGGATCAGCAGCTGCTCCTGGCGGCCCAGCTGGTGCTGAAAGTGCCGATTCGTTAATCAGGCGTTACCAAAATGCGGCGTATTGTCGCGGTTCTGGGGAAAATTCGTCCTTAAAGGGCGGAATTAACCCCTTTCTCCCTTTTTTGATGTCTCTGTTGCATGCTAATCACGCGGTGGACGAAACGGCGAGGGAACTCACAGTCGATGGCGAACCGGATCACAGCCGTTGCTGCAGCTGCCATCATCGCAGGTTCGGGACTCCTGTCAGGGCTCGTGTCGCCTCAGGCTGCGCGCGCGGAAGGCGTCGCCAATGGCTGGCAATGCGCCCAGTTCGCTCGTCTGCTGTCCGGGATCGAAATCTTCGGTGACGCCTACACGTGGTGGCATCAGGCCGTCGGGAAGTATGCCCGTGGGTCGTCGCCGGACGTCGGCGCCGTGCTCGTCTTCAAGCCGCACGGGGCCATGAAGCTCGGCCACGTGGCCGTGGTCAGCCAGATCCTGACGGACCGGGTGATCCAGGTCACCCACGCCAACTGGTCCCGGATCGACGGATCCCGCGGTCAGGTGGAAAAGGACGTGACGGTCCAGGACGTGTCCGCGGCCAATGACTGGAGCGAGGTCCGGGTCTGGAACAATCCGACCAAGGAGCTAGGCACCACCGTCTATCCGACCTACGGCTTCGTCTACAAGGGCGGCGACAAGTCCGCCGCGCCCGCCAGCGCCCGCAACGATTCCGCCGACGCGATCGCGAAGATCCTGTCCGGCGGTTAGGGCCTGCCCCGCCGCCGCCCGCTCACCGGGGCCGAGGCCTAGAGCAGGAATGCCGTCGCGATGGCGGCCTGTCCTCCCCAGTACAACCACCACACCGCATGATCGGCCAGGGGCGCGCGATCGGCCTTGTGCTTGAACAGCCGCCAGGACAACACCCCGTCTGACGCCATGAACGCCACGGCCCCGGCCATGGCGGCCACCCGCTCCGGGTCCAGGGTGAAGGCCGCCCCGACCATGGCCACGATCGCCAGGACATAGGCCGCCACCGCCGGGCGCAGGGAGCCCAGATCCCGCCACAGCCAGACAACCATGGCCACGCCGACCAGGGCGGCAATCGCCCCCGGGACCAGCCGTGCCGGTGTGTGGGTCACCGCGGCCAGTCCGCCGATCTCGAGGAACAGGGCCGTGTAGAGCACATGAGCCAGCAGGAAGCTGCCCAGTCCCGGTGGCAGCCACCGGTCCGGGTTGCCCGCAAGGAAGGCGTCGCCGACCGAGCTCAGCGCCAGGGCACCGGTCAGCAGGGGTGGGGCCCCGGCCATCCAGGCCCACAGGGCCAGGGATCCGACGGCCGCGGTCTTCACCACGGTGCGGAACGCCCCGCTCGGCCGGAACTGGAGCACGGCCCCATAGGCGAGACCCGCCACGACGGACACGATCAGGAACGGGCCCCCGGTGGAGGTCATGCTCAGCGCCCCGCCGTGTCGAGCGCCTTCAGCACATCGCCTTCGGTCAGCAGCTGCGGCAGGATCTGCGGTGCCCCGCCCCGGCGGCTGTAGACGAGGTAGAGGGGCACGCCCGCCCGTCCCTGGGCCTGAAGGGCATGGGCGATCTCGGCGTTGCGATTGGTCCAGTCCGCCCGCAGATAGACCGTGCCGGTCTTGCGGAACGCGGCCTTCACCGCCGGAGAGGCGAGCGCCCCGCCTTCGTTGACCTTGCAGGTGACACACCAGGCCGCGGTGAAGTCCACGAAAACCGGCCGCCCCTCGGCCTGAAGCTCGCCCGGCCGGGTCGGCGTCCAGGCCTGCACCTCGGCGGCGGCCGCCGATGCGCCCGCAGCCGGTGCCGCGGGTCGGGGGCCGAGGTTCAGGGCGGCCACGGCCAGGGCGAGGGCCACGCATGTCCCGCCGATGGCGGCGATGCGGTTTCCGGGGATCTGCGTCCGCTGGCTGACACCCCACAGCCACGCCCCGAAGGCCAGCAGCAGGGCGGCGGCGAACAGGTAGGGCAGGGCGGCCGAGCCCGCCTCCTCCACGAACACCCAGGCGAGCCACGCGGCGGCCCCGTACATGGGGAAGGCCAGGGTCTTGCGCAGCCCCTCCATCCAGGCGCCGGGCCGGGGCATCAGGCGGTAGAGCCCCGGTGCGAAGGCGAGCGCCAGGAAAGGCGCGGCGAGGCCGACACCCAGGGCGGCAAACACGGCGAGGGCGGTGACCTCGGACTGGGCCAGGGCCCAGCCGATGGTGGAGGCCATGAACGGCCCCGTGCACGGGGCTGCGACCACCACGGCCAGCACCCCGGTGAAGAATGCGCCTGTGAGGCCCGGACGGGACGCCAGCCCCGCACCGGCCCCCTGGGCGGAGATGCCGAACTCGAACAGACCGGACAGGTTCAGGGCGGACCCCAGCATCACCAGGGCGAGGACCGCGACGGTGCCCGGGGACTGCAGCTGGAAGCCCCAGCCCACGGCCTCGCCCGCGTGCCGGGCGGCGATCAGGGCGGCGGCCAGGGCGACGAAGGACAGCACCACCCCTGCCAGATAGGCCACGCCCTCCGCCCGGGCGGCCGCGGGGTGTTCCGTGTGGCGGGCGAGGGCCGCGGCCTTCATGGACAGGACCGGGAACACGCAGGGCATCAGGTTCAGGATCAGCCCGCCAAGGAAGGCGAGGGCGATGGCGGCGGGGAAGGTCAGGCCCGCGGCGTCGACCATGGCCTTGCCCGACGTCACGGCCATGACCGCCGTAGTCGCGGACGGGGAAGGCTTGCTCGCTGCCGGCCCGACGGGACCGGAGGGCGGTGCCGCCGGGACCACCGCGTCGGCGGCCGTGGCCGGTGCGGGGACCTTGCCGGATGCGGCCGTGATCTCCACCGCATGGCCGACGCCGAGGGACAGGATACCCTGGATCTGGTCCGGCGTCTTCCCGTGGGTCAGGTCATAGCCTGCGGGGATCGCGATCTGCACACCATCCGGTGTCGCCACCGCCGCTTGCGGTCGGGCCTGGTCGATCACCGTGCCGGAGAAGGGGTAGAAATAGATGTCGCCGGCACGGGCGCGGGCGGCCGCGGCGGCGAGGGCCGGCGCGCGCACGAACAGCCTCAGGGTCGTGCCCTGCACCTCGAACACCGCCTTGCCGGAGGTCGGCTTCGGGGTGGACGCCAGGGTTGTCGCGATGGCTGGACCCCATCTGGGATCGGGATCGGCATGGGCGGACACCGGCACGTCCACCGACAGGCTCGCCTCCTCCGGCACGCAGATGTCCTTGCACACCAGCAGACTGGCATGGGCCGAGAGGGTGACACGGGTACCGGGGGCCGCCCCGGCCGGGACCGTCAGGGTCGACGGCAACAGCACCTCGCCGGAGTAGACATAGTTCATCAGGGGGCCGGTGAGGGCCCGCTCCGGCGCCGGCCACTGGATCGGGCCGGCGGTCCATCCGGCGGGAAGGGTCCAGTCGATCTGGGTGGCCTCCCCCGCATCACCGGGGTTGCGCCAGTAGGTGTGCCAGCCCGACAGGATTACCTGGCGCAGCGCCACCTGCACCTTGCCGCCCGGCGTCGCCGGGCCGCCGGTCACCAGCTCCAGCTCCAGATGGCCGGTCCGCACAGGGGCCGCCCGGCTTGGGCCGGCAAGGCCGGTCACGAGGCTGGCCGCGAGCAGGGCGAGGGCCGCAGCCCAGCCGCGATGCCCCCCTTGGCGGCCGGTCGGACGGGTCTTGGACCGTGTCTGGGTCAACATCAGGGTTCTCGTGGCTGCCTTGACGGTAGTTTGGGGCCCGGTCTCGACAAAGCAAGACCAAAGGTCAACATCGACGACGGTTGTCACACGCGCGATTCGGAGCCGCCATGCCCGGCTATTTCGACGAGATCTCGGTCGGTCAGGTGGTCCAGCTCGGCCTGGCGGCGGTGGACGCGCGGGGCGTTGCCAGTTTCTGCGAGGCGTTTGCCCCGTCCTGGGACCCGTCAGCGGGGGCCCCGGATGCCCTGGTCTATGCCATCTGGTCCAAGCTGGACCTGGAATCCGCGAAGGACTGGCCGCAGACCAAGCGCCTGGGGGTCGACGCCCTGCGCTGGCTGAAGAACCACCCTGCGGGAGAACTTCTGCGCGCACGGATGACCATCCTTGCCATGGACCCGGTGGGGGACGGCAAGGGTATCGTCATCGCCCAGCACGATCTGCTGGACGAGGCGGGACGGCTGGTCTTCTCGTGCCTCAGCCGGTCGGTCTTTGCCTGCCGACCGGACTGAGGCGGCCTTTGCGGCTCAGGCCGGCGGCGTGTCGCGGGAGATGGTACGGGCGACCAGCTTGTCCCAGCCGTGCAGAGAGACGAGCTGGGCATACATCTGCATGAGCGCGCCGTTGTCCCGCAGTTCACCGAGCTTTTCCACGGGCAGGGCCCGCAGCTTGGTCTCGGAAATGGCGAAGTAGTCCGCCAGCCGGACCGGCTCGCCCGGGGTTCCATCGGGGTTCTGCGGGGTGAAGAAGGCTTCCTTCAGCTCGAACAGGTCGAGCTCCTTCAGGGTCTTCACGAAGGACTCGGTCCGGCGGCGCTCGGACTCGTAGTTGGTGCAGAACTCAACGGCGGCCTTGGTGAACTCGGTGGGCTGGTCCCCGTCGAACAGGGGTAGGTCTCCGCCCATGGTCACGGCGTCGGCCGCCACGTCGATGCAGACGATCATGCGCTCATTGTCCGGATCGTCGGCGAAGACGAAGGGGAAGCGGCGCAGATAGGCTGGAACATAGGCATCGGCCTCGAACGCGCCGTCCGGCGAGACGAACAGGTTCTCGTTCTGGCGGATGCTCAGGATCGCCATCGGCTGCAGCTGCTCACCGGCGAAGATGATCGGATAGTTCATCGCCGCAGGCCCGAACTCGGTCACCATCAGCGGCACCGCATGCGCGGTCAGGGCAAACTTGTAGGGGGTCGGCGAGGTGCGGATGCCGAGCTTGCCGTGCTGTTCGGGGTTCAGCGGCTCGGGCCGGGTGTACAGCAGGACCGCGCCAGAAAGCTGGCCATCTTGACGGGCTTGATCAGACATCGTGAAGGTCGCCTTCCGGGTGGGCGGGAAATGGAAGACGGCTTCCTAGCGGATTGAGGTCGCTCAGGCAACGCACCCTTGCACTGGTCACAGGATCAGCCCCATTGTGCCGATCCTTGCGCAGCCCGACGCAACAGGAGTTCACCGGTGCCGATCGCCTATCCCGACGTCCTTGACCTCAAATCCGTTGGCGAGCGCTTTGCGTGGACCGACCGGGAAACGATGCTCTATGCCCTCGGTGTGGGCATGGGGTCCGACCCCCTGAACACGGACGAGCTGCGGTTCGTCTACGAGAACGACCTGAAGGCCCTGCCGACGCTTGCCACCGTCGTGGCCTGGGGTGCGGGCCCGACGGGGCAGATCGGTCTCAACTACCTGATGGTCGTGCATGGGGAGCAGGCGGTGGAACTGCACCGGCCCATGCCCGCCGAGGCCACCATCCTGGCCGACAGCCGCGTCGTCGGGGTCTATGACAAGGGGCCCAAGGGGGCCGTGGTGGTCACCGAGACCGTGTTGAAGGATGCGCGGGACGGGGCGCCGATCGCCACCCTGACCTCCTCCATCTTTGCCCGGGGCGACGGCGGTTTCGGTGGTCCGTCCGAGGGGGCGCCGGAGCCCCATGCGATCCCGGACCGGGCACCGGACGTCTCCGTCGACATTCCCACCCGACCGGACCAGGCCCTGATCTATCGCCTGTCCGGGGATCGCAACCCGCTGCACTCCGATCCGGGATTTGCCGCCGCGGCGGGCTTTCCCCGGCCGATCCTGCACGGCCTGTGCACCTACGGGATCACCTGCCGTGCGGTCCTGTCCACCTATGCCGACTTTGATCCGGCCCGGATCAAGAGCCATGCGGCCCGGTTCTCCTCGCCGGTCTTCCCCGGAGAGACCATCACCGTGGACCTCTGGCGCGACGGCGAGGTCATCAGCTTCGAGGCCCGGGTCAAGGCGCGCAACGTCACGGTGATCAAGAACGGACGCTCCATTGTCGTCTGAGGTCCCTGCCGACGCCCCGCCCGCGGTCGGGGTCCCGGTCTGGCGCGGTGGCGTCAACACCTGGGAATGCGACGAGATGGGGCACATGAATGTGCGCTTCTACGTCCAGCGCGCCATGGAAGGTCTGGCGGCCCTCGCCGCCCGGCTGGGCATGCCCGATGCCCTGGCCCCCCATGCGGAATCCACCCTGATCGTTCGGGAGCATCATCTGCGCTTCCTGCGGGAGGCCCGGGCCGGCGATCCGCTGCACATGACCGGTGGAGTCGTCGATCTGGACGAGACCGGTGCGACCCTTCTGCTGGTGCTGGTCCATTCCCGTACCGGCGTGCCGGCGGCGACGACGATAACGCGGGTGGTACACGCCCGGCCCCGGGATGGCCGGGGCTTTCCGTGGCCGCGGCGGACGGCCGCCGCGGCGTCGGAGATGACCATCGACATCCCCGCCTATGCCGCCCCCCGCAGCATCCGCCTCGACGGCACCGCCCCCCTGGCCCCCCTGACGGCGGGCCGGACGGACCTGATCGAGATTTCCAGGGGGGTGATCCTGCCCGCCCAGGTGGACATCTTCGGCCGGATGCGGCCGGACGAGTTCATCGGCCGGGTCTCCGACGGCATACCGGCCCTGTTGCGGGGTATCCGCCAGTCCGTGGCCGCCGCCGCGCCGGAGGCCCCGCAGCGGGTGGGCGGGGCTGTGCTCGAATATCGGCTGACCTATCTCGACTGGCCCCGGTGCGGCGACCATGTGGCCGTGTGCTCCGGCCTGGCGGGATACGATGACAAGACCCAGCGGGTCGGCCACTGGATGATCGATCCCCTCAACGGCGCACCCTGGGCCTTTGCCGAGGCCGTCGCCGTGAGCTTTGACCTTGACACCCGCAAGGTCATCCCCATTGCCGCAGCGGCGCGGCCGGCCCTCGAGGCCCATGTCCGTCCCGACCTGCGGTTCACGAACTGACAGCCCAGCGCGTCACACCACGGTGAAGCGCCCCGTGGCCACGACAGGCCCCGTGGGACGGCCGGTGGGGGATCCCCCCTTCGGCTCCACGGAGACGGCCAGCACGATCGGGGTGTCGCCCTTGCCGGCAAAGGCGTCCGGCATGGGCATCCTGGCGGAGTGATCCGAAGGGATCTCTCCCAGCAGCTGCGGGGCCCCTCCGGGGGGAATCATCCACAGGACCAGGGACTTGCCCCGGGGCGTCGGCGGCGCGCCGGGTGATACCGTCATCAGCCGGCGGGACCGGTCCAGCGTGGCGACGAAGGCCGTGGGCCCGTGCGCAGGCTTCAGCAGGGCCACCTGCATGGGCTCGGCCGCCGGTTGTGACGGCCCCGTGCCGGCGAGCCGGTCCGCTGCGGGGGTGGGGGCGGGGGCCGGCGGGCGACCGCTCACCGCCACGAGGGTCAGGCAGACCACGGCGATGAAGGCCGACGCCGCGGTCAGGCCGCGCCAGAAGGTCAGACCATCGCGGGGGCCGCCGATCTCGTTGGCGGGCAGCGCCCTGCGGATCCTCGGCCACAGGTCCTGGGTCGGCGCGATGGCCTCCGAGGCCAGGACGAGGGGAGTCAGTCTGGCCTCCCAGGCCACGACCTCTGCGGCGAAGTCGGGATCGATGGTCACACGGGTCCGGGCCGCCGCCCAATCCTCGGGGGACAGCACACCCAGCACATATTCCGCGGCCGGATCCATCGGCGGCTCGTCCCGGGTGTCGGAGGGGGGCAGGGGTCCGGTCATGCGTCGAGACACGTGCGCAGGCCGGCCAGTCCCCGGCGGATCCAGCTCTTCACCGTTCCGAGGGGGGCCCCGAGGCGCAGGGCGAGGGCCTCGTAGGTCACGCCGTCGAAGAAGGCGGTCCGGATGGCGCTGGACTGCTTCTCGTCCAGGGCATCGAGACAGGCGGCCAGGCGACGAGCGTCATCATCGGCCTCGAGGGCGGCCCAGGCCGGGGCGGCCCCGTCCACCACCTCGGCGGCGGCCTCAAGCGGTTGGGTGGGACGGGCGGCCCGCGACCGGATCCGGTCGATCGCCCGGTTGCGCGCCACCGCGGCCAGCCACGTGATGGGACTGACGCCGCGGGTCGGATCATAGGATCCGGCGCGGTTCCAGACGGTGACGAAAACCTCCTGCAGCACGTCCTCAGCCTCGTTGCGATCCCCCAAGATACGGAGGATCACGCCAAAAAGCTTCGCCGAGGTGCGACGATAGATCTCCTCGAGGGCTGCGGCCTCGCCCGATGCCACACGCTGAAGGGACCGGACCAGCCGCACGCGTTCCAGATCGGCTGCAATCGGCACGTTCCAACGACCCTGACTTCGATTGCGGATCCGACGCGGCTCCGCTCATGGTTACAGACGCTGACATGCTCGACTGGAACAGGCAACCGCTGCCGTTTCGCATCGCTAATGTGGCAATTTGACCACCTTCTCCAGCCGAATTGTACGTGACTTTGCGAAGTTGCAATCCCGAGACCAAATAGGAACCGGGTTTGGGCATTATGCCGATCTGCCGAGGGCGGGATCTTCAGGACGGTCGGAATGCGCAGAGCCTTGAGCCTAATTGTTGCCACCCTGGCGGTGACCGCGGCGTCGCCCGCGGTCCGGGCGGCGGAGAGCACGATCCAGCCCGGCTATTGGCACAGCGTGAACCGGTCGAACTTCCTCGTGTCGAAGACCACCGAGGATCACAAGTGTCTGACCGCCGCTGAGGTCAACGCCTTCATGACCAACCTGTCCAACCGCCACTACAAGTGTGACTATCCCACCCGGACCGTCGGCGGTGGCCATCTGAAGGTGCGCGGGAAGTGCGTCGACAAGCACGGGACGGCCGTGGATGTCGACGCGGTCGGCGAGTACGGGCCGGACTGGTTCAAGATCGATGCCCGCTGGAGCCTGGACGGTCTGCCCATCGGCGGGACGGCCTCCACAGAGGCGCATCGGGTCTCTGCGACCTGCCCTGCGCCGGTGGCGAGCCCGGCGACGGGCGGAGGCCAGCCTCAGCCCCATGGTGATGGTGACGACAGCCGCGGCCGCTGAGGCCGCCTGACCCCGTGCGGGCGGTGACTAGTGCGGGTGTGCCGCGGAGACGGCGGCGTCTGCGGCGATGGTGCTGGCACTCTGGTAAGGGTCCCGCACCAGTTCAGCGTGCGGCTTCTCCCGCGGCGGCGACTGATCGGTGACCGACACATTGGCACCGGCCGATACGCCGATCGCACAGCCCGACATCAGAAGGCTGGCCACCGTGACCGCAACGATCAGCACAGGTCCCTTGCGAAGTGCAGACATTGTGACTCTCCCTCATCCCCGTTAACCATACACGGGGTGGGGGCGCGCGCAAATCGCGAAGTCGCGGGCGTGCCTTCGGTCTAGCGGTAAGCCGCCACGGCGGCGATGATCCGGTCCTGGGTCGCCTCGTCCAGATAGGGGTGCATGGGCAGGCTGACCACGGTCCGGGACGCAGCGTCCGTCACTGGCAGGGCGTTGCCCCCCACGGGATACATCCGGTAGGCGGGCTGGCGGTGCAGCGGGACCGGATAGTAGACGGCCGTGGGCACGCCGCTGGCCCGCAGGTGCTGGATCAGGCCGTCCCGGTCCGGGTGCTCGATCGTGTACTGTGCCCAGGTCGACACGCCGCCGGCGATCACCTCGGGGACCCGGCTGACATGGGGCTTCAAACCGGCATTGTAGCGGGCGGCAACCCGGTTCCGCTGTTCGATCTCGTCGGCGAAGATGGCCAGCTTCTCGATCAGCACCGCGGCCTGGATCGTGTCGAGGCGGGAGTTCAGGCCGACCCGCATGCTGAGATACTTGGGGTCATGGTCAAAGGTCTGGCCCTGCAGGTCGCTGGGAACCACCTTGCCGTGCACCCGCAGGCTGTCGATCCGCTCCGCCAGCCAGTCGTCATTCACCAGCACCGCGCCGCCATCGCCGTAGCAGCCGAGCGGCTTGGCCGGGAAGAAGCTGGTCGCCGTAATAGTGCCAAAA
>DAINBM010000034.1:0-11957 GCA_036732965.1 Caulobacteraceae bacterium
AGAAAGGCCCGGCGCTGCGCTTCCCGCCCGTCCGTCGCGGCCGTCGCCCTATCCGTCATGATCCAGCCCATCCATCCGCAGCGCCCAGTGGCCGTGACCGGTGGCGGTCACCTGTCGCGGCGCATCGTCGCTGTCGTCTTCTCCTGCATTGGCGAGGGGTTCAAGGGCCAGGCTCAGTCGGTCGCGCGGCAGCCGGTCCCCCAGGCGCTCCGGCCACTCCACCAGCACCGCGCCGGTGTCCAGGGCCTCGTCCAGGCCGAGCTCGGTCGCCTCCTCCGGATCGGTCAGGCGATAGAGGTCGAAGTGCGCCAGTTCCAGCCCGTCCCGGGCCGTGTAGCCCTGCACGAGGGTGAAGGTCGGGCTGGGCACCTCCTCGGTCTCGGAGGTCAGGGCCCGGATCAGGGCCCGCGCCAGGGTGGACTTGCCCGCTCCCAGGGGGCCGCTCAGCAGCACGGCGTCGCCGGGGCGCAGCCGCGCGGCCAGCCGCCGGGCCAGGGCACGGGTTCCTTGGGCCCCGGCCAGGCGCCATTGCAGGGTTTGCGGTCCGGACGTCATGGACGAAGGCTTTTCCATGGGTTATCGCGGCAGGCAAGTGCGCAGGATCAAGGACGGGGCCGCGGGGCTTCGGTCAGGCTGACGCATCGATGACACTTGCACGAAAGTGACGCTGGCGTCATAAATTATCCGGAACCACCGGAAGCGGTCGGGAGAGAGGTGTCCGTGACGGGCGATCCAGAGACTGAGGCGGGACAAACACCGGACCTGTCGGGCCGGATCGTCATCGTGGGTGCGGGCCATGCCGGCGGGTCGGCGGCGGCGCTGCTGCGGCAGTATGGCTGGACCGGCCCCATCACCCTGATCGGCGAGGAGCCGCTGGCCCCCTATCAGCGGCCGCCCCTCTCCAAGGCCTGGCTGAAGGGTGAGGCCGACGGGGACAGTCTGGCGCTGCGCCCCCCCAGCTTCTATGCTGAACAGTCCATCACCCTTCGCCTGTCCACCGTCGTCACGGGGATCGATCCCGCCGCCCGCACGGTCACCCTCGACAGCGGCGAGGCGGTGCCCTTCGATCACCTGATCCTGGCCGTCGGCGCGGCGGCGCGGAGGCTGCCCGTGCCGGGGGCCGAGCTCGACGGCGTGCTGGAGCTGCGCACGGCGGAGGACGCCGAGAAACTCAAGCAGGCGCTGGGCCCCGGCAAGCGGCTGGCGGTGATCGGCGGCGGCTATGTGGGGCTTGAGGCTGCGGCGTAGGCCCGGGCCCTGGGCGCCGAGGCCGTGGTGATCGAGCGGGAGCCCCGGGTGCTGGCCCGGGTCGCCTGCGAGGAGCTGTCGAGCTTCTTCCAGGATTATCACACGCAGAAGGGCGTCACCTTCGAGGTGAATGCCCAGGTGCTGGGCTTCGTCGGCGCGAACGGCAAGGTCGGCGGCGTGCAGTTGGGCGACGGCCGGACCCTGCCCTGCGACGCGGCCCTGGTGGGCATCGGTGCCCTGCCACACGAGAGCCTGGCCCGGCTGGCCGGGTGCGCGTGCAACCACGGGATCGTGGTGGACCAGGCCACCCGCACCTCCGTCCCCGGCATCCATGCCATCGGCGACTGCACCCAGCGGCCCCTGCCCCTCTACGGGCTCAGCGGGCGGCTGGAGAGCGTGCCCAATGCCCTGGAGCAGGCCAAGCAGGTGGCCTCCCTGCTCTGCGGCCGTCCCGCCCCGGCACCGGAGACGCCCTGGTTCTGGTCCGACCAGTACGACATCAAGCTGCAGATCGCGGGGATTCCGCATCACGCGGTCACCCGCATCCTCCGCGGTGATCCGGCCCAGGCGAAGTTCGCCGTGTTCCATCTGGATGCCGAAAACCGCGTCCAGGCGGTGGAGGCCATCAATGCTGCGCCGGAATTCATGGCGGGGCGCCTGCTGGTCGGGAACAGAAAACCGGTTGCGCCGGAAAAACTACGGGATACATCGGTATCAATGAAGGAGGTCGCGGCCTAATCCCCGCGAGAGACAACGGAACCCATGGCCAAGATCATCTTTATCGAGCATTCCGGCGCGACCCACGAGGTCGAGGCGAAGACCGGCCTTTCCGTGATGGAAGCGGCCGTGAAGAACAATGTCCCGGGCATCGACGCGGACTGCGGCGGGGCCTGTGCCTGCGCCACCTGCCACGTCTATGTGGACGCGGCCTGGCTCGACAAGACGGGCAAGCCCTCGGCCATGGAGGAGAGCATGCTCGACTTCGCGGAGAACGTGGAAAGCAACTCCCGTCTGTCCTGCCAGATCAAGGTGTCCGACGCCCTGGACGGCCTGACCGTGCGTCTGCCGGAAAGCCAGCACTAGGCCACGGGCGTGGTTCGAGACGCCCGTGCCGGGCGCCTCACCCTGACGAGCAGTGTTGACGGTCCCCAACCTTCGTCATCCTGAGGCGGGCCGGCGGGCCCGTCTCGAAGGACGCGGCTGCGGTTGTGCGTGGTTCGAGACGCGGGTTCCCCGCTCCTCACCATGACGAAGGTTTGGGGTTTCGAGCCCACCAGGGAATCCAGGCGCCGCAGAAACGCCCGTCATCCTGAGGAGGGCGAAGCCCGTCTCGAAGGACGCCCCTGCGCCTATTTCTTCATCAGGGTCGTGATGATCCTGGCCGAGGAGGGGCGGCCGGCAAAGCCCTTGTCCGGGCTGACGACGATGGTCACCACCGTGCCGGAGGACCTGGCCTCGGCGTCCCGTCCGGTCAGGAACTGCACCCGGGCGACCCGGGCGACCACCGTGCGGCCCGCGGGCCCGCGACCGGCCAGACGGGTGAGGGCTTCCGCCGTCACCCCGGCGGCGTCGGCCAGGATCGCGATCGCCGAGGGGGCCGTGTCCCGGGCCGTCAGCTCCGGTGCCTCGAACACGACCAGATGCTGGGCCGCCCGGCTGGCCCGGATCGAGGACTGGACCAGGGCCTGGAACAGGCCGTTGGTTCCTCCGACGGAGGCGGGCCGGATGGCGGGTCCGTCCCCCGCATAGGCCGCCGGTGCGCCGGTGGGGCGTTCGGCGGTGAACAGGGTCAGGCCCCCCAGCCGGGTGGCGCGCAGCACGTCCTCCCCCGCGTCGTCCTTGTAGATGATGTCTCCCCGGGGACCGGCCACGGGCTTCAGGGCCCAGACCTCCGGACTGTCACCGAAGCGCAGCAACAGGGCCCCGGCGCTGCCCCGGTCGACAAAGAAGGTCTCCCCCTCCGACGGGACATACCGCCCCGGGTTCAGACCGGCGAAGTCCTGCCGATGGGGGAACAGGAAGTCCTTGAGCCCGGGCGACTGGGCGTCGGCGGCGGATGCCGAGACGCTCCCGGCCAAGACCAGCGCGACCGGAGCGACCCACCGCAGCCATCCTGTGACCCGTGCCTGACGCGCGCTTGAGTCCCGACTTCCCATGACAACGGGTTGCCTCGGGAGTGGGGCGCATTTGGGGCGCCCGCGCGCCAATTGTTTTTTCCGCGACGAAAATGCCGCCGCTGTGGTGCCGGGAGCCTGCGCCGGGGATCAGCTGGTGAAGTACTGGCCGCCATTGGCGGTGATGGTGGCACCGGTGATGAAGCTGGAATCGTCCCGCGCCAGGAAGGCGACGCAGGCGGCGATCTCGTCGGCATGGCCGAGGCGACCCACCGGAATGCCCGCGACGATCTTGGCCAGCGCCGCTTCCGGCACGGCGGACACCATCTCGGTGTCGATATAGCCCGGCGCCACGGCGTTGACGGTGATCCCCTTGGCGGCGGTTTCCTGGGCCAGGGCCTTGGTGAAGCCGATCACGCCGGCCTTGGCGGCGGAATAGTTGGTCTGCCCCATCTGGCCCTTCTGGCCATTGATGGAGCTGATGTTGATGATCCGGCCGAAGCCGTTGGCCCGCATGCCGTCGATGACCTGGCGGCTCATGTTGAAGATGGAGGCCAGGTTGACGAAGATCACGTCGTTCCACTGCTCCTTGGACATCTTGTGCAGCATGGCATCCCGGGTGATGCCGGCATTGTTCACCAGGATCTCCACCGGGCCGAGCTTGTCCTCGACCTCCTTCACCGCCCGGACGCAGTCGTCGAAGTCCCCCACATTGCCCTTGACGAGCGTCACGCCCAGCTCCTCGGCGCAGGCCCGGGCCGCATCGTCATTGCCCGCATAGCCGGCGCAGACCCGATATCCGTCCGCCGCCAGCCGGGCGGTGATGGCCTTGCCGATTCCCCGGGTTCCGCCCGTCACGAGCGCCACACGTCCGGTCATCTCAGTCTCCTCATGAGTTCGTTGCGCGCGCGGCGCGGGGCGGTGCCTGTCAGATGAAGGTCAGTCTAGCGCTCGACACACAGGGCCACGCCCATGCCGCCGCCGACGCACAGGGTGGCGGCCCCCTTCTTCGCGTCGGACTTGATCATCTCGTGGATCAGGGTGGTCAGGATCCGCGCGCCGGAGGCCCCGATGGGGTGGCCGATGGCGATGGCCCCGCCGTTCACATTGACCTTGGCCGGGTCGAGACCCAGCTCGCGGACGACACACAGGGACTGGGCGGCGAAGGCCTCGTTGGACTCGATCAGGTCGAGGTCGGCCACGGACCAGCCGGCCTTGTCCAGGGCCTTGCGCATGGCCGGGATCGGCCCGGTGCCCATGATTTCCGGCGGCACGCCGGCATTGGCCCAGGAGGCGATGCGCACCAGGGGCGTCAGGCCCCGGGCCTTGGCTTCCGCTGCGCTCATCACCACCAGGGCGGCGGCACCGTCATTGAGACCGGAGGCATTGGCGGCGGTGACGTTGCCGTCCTTGGTGAAGGCCGGGCGCAGGCCCGAGACGCTGTCATAGGTGGCCCCGTGGCGGATGTATTCGTCCTGGTCCACCACCACGTCGCCCTTGCGGCCCTTGAGGGTCACGGGGGCGATCTCGTCCGTGAAGCGGCCGGCCTTCTGGGCGGCCTCGGCCTTGTTCTGCGAGGCCACAGCGAAGCGGTCCTGGTCCTCCCGGGTGATCTGCCAGCGGGCGGCGATGTTCTCCGCCGTCTGGCCCATGTGATAGCCGTGGAAGGCGTCCCACAGGCCGTCCTTGATCATGGTGTCGACGAGGCCGAGGTCGCCCATCTTGGTGCCGTTGCGCAGGTGCGCGGCATGGGGGGCGGCGCTCATGCTCTCCTGGCCCCCGGCGACGACGATCCGGGCGTCTCCCTGGGCGATCTGCTGATAGGCGAGGGCGACAGCGCGCAGGCCCGAGCCGCAGAGCTGGTTCAGGCTCCAGGCCGGGCTTTCCACCGGAATGCCGGCCTTCATCGCGGCCTGGCGGGCGGGGCCCTGGCCGGCACCGGCCTGCAGCACCTGGCCCAGGATCACCTCGTCCACGTCCGCGGCCGTGATCCCCGCCCGGGACAGGGCCGCCTGGATGGCGGTGGCGCCCAGCTCGCTGGCCGGAGCGCCCGACAGGGCGCCGTTGAACGCGCCGACCGGGGTCCGGGCGGCGGAGACGATGACGATGTCCTGAGTGCTCATGGTCGTGTGCGGCTCCCGTGGCAGGCGTGTGCGCACCCCGGTGATCCGACACCGAGGTCGCTTCCGACCCTACACATTTCGGGGCCGCCGTCACCCGCCGGTCGCGTGAAAAAATCGTGTCGGACACGAAAACGCCCCCCTCCGTGTCCGGAGGAGGGCGCCGTTGCCTGACGTGTCAGACGTCCGGGATCAGCTGCCGTAACCGATCACGGCCTTGGTCTCGAGGAATTCGCCGAAGGCGTGGTCGCCCCACTCCCGGCCGTTGCCCGACTGCTTGTAGCCGCCGAAGGGGGCCATCATGTCCGGACCCGCGCCGTTCAGGATCACCTGACCGGCCCGCAGCCTGGATGCCACCTCGCGGACCTCCTTGAGGTCGGAGCCCTGCACATAGGCGGCCAGGCCGTATTCGGTGTCATTGCCGATGGCGATGGCCTGATCCACCGTCTCGTAGGGCAGGATGGCCAGCACCGGCCCGAAGATCTCCTCGCGGGAGATGCTCATGTCCGGGGTGACATTGGCGAACACGGTGGGCTTCACATAATAGCCCTTGTCCAGCCCCTCGGGGCGGCCCGGACCGCCGGCCACGAGGGTGGCGCCCTCGTCGATGCCCTTCTGGATCAGGGTCTGGATCTTGTTCCACTGAATCTCGGAGACCACCGGTCCCATCTGCGAGTTGCCGTTGGGGTCACCCACCGTGGTCGCCTCGGCGGCTTCCCGGGCATAGGCGATGACCTCGTCCATCTTCTTGGCCGGGGCCAGCATGCGGGTCGGGGCGTTGCAGGACTGACCGGAATTGGTCATCACCGACTGCACGCCGCGCTTCACGGCGGCGGCGAGGTCCACGTTCTCCAGGATGATGTTCGGCGACTTGCCGCCCAGTTCCTGGTGCACGCGCTTGACGGTGGCGGCGGCCTTCATCGCCACGTCGATGCCGGCGCGGGTGGAGCCGGTGAAGGACACCATGTCCACGCCCGGATGGCTGGAGATGGCCGCGCCCACGGACGGACCGTCCCCATTGACCATGTTGAACACGCCCGCGGGCACGCCGGCGGCATGCATGATCTCGGTCCAGATGTAGCCGGAGAAGGGGGCCACTTCCGACGGCTTCAGCACCATGGTGCAGCCGGTGGCGAGCGCCGGGGCCACCTTGGTGGCGATCTGGTTCACCGGCCAGTTCCACGGGGTGATGAAGCCGCAGACGCCGATGGGCTCCTTGGCAATCAGGGTGGTGCCGCGCAGTTCCTCGAAGTGGTAGGACTTGAGGACCTCGATGGCGGTCTGCATGTGGCCGACGCCCATGGCGGCCTGGGCCCGCTGGCTCAGCCAGCCCGGCGCGCCCATTTCCTCGGTGATGGCTTCGGCCATGTCGGCATAGCGCTTCTTGTACTCCTCGACGATGCGCTCCATCAGCTCGATGCGCTCTTCGCGGGTGGTCCGGGAGAAGGTCTCGAAGGCCTTGCGGGCGGCCTGGACGGCCTTGTCCACGTCGGCGGCGGAACCCAGGCTGATGCGCCCGGCCACGCCTTCGGTGGCGGGGTTGATCACGTCCAGGGTCTTGGGGGCCACGGGGTCGACCCAGGCTCCGTCGATGTAGAACTTCAGATAATCACGCATGTCATCCTCCCGGGGGGCTGGTCCTTCGACGTCGCGCTGTGCGACGAGACCGTTGGCGCGCATCTTAGTGATCATCGTTCACGACGGAAGGGGCCATCGCGCGATTTGGCGATCAACAGCGCGGGAGGTTGCGTCCTCGGAGACGGGCCCCTCGCCCCTCCTCGGGATGACACAGGGCGTGGGCCCGACATGACGGGCGTCGTGGCAAGGGTGGAGGAAGGCCTGCCGCGCCGCCCACCGGCCCGTGTCACGCGAGTCACCCTTGACTCACTTCCCCCTTGGCCCTAACACACCGCCTCCCGTGCGCGGACCCGTCTGGGCCGTGGCACATCGTCTTTTGTCTTTCACTGCGCTGAAGGTCAGCACCATGTCGCGTCGTTGCGAAATTACGGGCGTAGGTCCGATGGTGGGTCACAATGTGAGCCACTCGAACATCAAGACCAAGCGTCGTTTCCTTCCCTCCCTGAAGGACATCTCGCTGGCGTCGGACAGCCTCGGCCAGTCCTTCACCCTGAAGATCACCAATGCGGCCCTGCGGACCATCGACTTCCGCGGCGGGCTGGATCAGGTGCTGCTCAACAGCCGCGACGAGGTGCTCTCGCCCCGCGCCCTGAAGATCAAGCGCCAGATCAAGGCCAAGCTGGCCGGCGAAGCCGCCGCCGCCTGATCCGCCCCGGCGGTCGGTGATCCCGCGTTTCGAGACCCCGGCGCCCCTGCGGCGGCGGGGTTTTCGTTTGCCCGGTCCGGCCGATCGGAGCGCCCCGAAACTCGCGGGCGACGAGAAAAATTCACTTGTGTGTGGGAACTGGTCGCGTACGTTCAGGAATTGTTAACCGTGTGTGATCGGCACCCCCGGTCCTCCCTCCTGACCGTCCATGATCCTGCTCCCATCCCTGCTGTCCGTGCTGATGACTGCCGCGACCCTCACCGGGGCTGACGGCAACAGCCAGGTGATCGCCCCGGCGGCCCGGGACGAGGGTCTGCGTCTGGACGAGCCCGGTCCCCTGTCCATCCTCGACTGGAACGATCCGGAGGCGCGCCGCGCCCATGGTCTGGGAGAGGGGGCGGCCCGTCGCCCGGTGCAGGCCTTCGAGACCGCACTGTGCGAGCTGAGCGCCGATCCACGATTGCAGGCGGGCCTGCTGTTGCCCACCGCCTCCGCCGACATCGATCCGGCCGAGACATCGGCCCGTTCGGACGCGATCCCGTCGGACGGAACCCGTTGCGATGCCGGGAGCGGGGCGCGGCGGGTGTCCTCCTTCGCCCTTTCGGGCCTCGGCTCGGGGGAGATCGCTCCCGAGCAGTGGGCCGTGGTCGGTGGCATCACGGTGAAGGCGCCCAATGCCGGCCCGGGTCAGGGGACTGCCGGCATGACCGCATCCGACCATGTGGCCGCGCCCAGTGCGTGGGGGGAGCTGTCCAGCCATCCCGGCCTGATTCAGCAACCCGCGCCCTATCCGCGCATGCCGGGGGACAAGGTGCAGTACCAGGTGCTGCGCGACACCACGCTGGGCTTCGACGGGCGGCTGCTGCGGGTCCGCATGACCTATCCCAAGCTGGACGCCCACTGACCGGAGCATGCCCCCGGTCTGTGGGGTAGGGGGACCCATGCGCCAGATCGCCTGCCTGCACACCGCCGCTTCCAATGCCGCCCTGTTCGACCGTGCCGCCCCCGGAGGAATGGCCCTGCGCCACGTGGTGCGTGAGGACCTGCTGGCGGCGGTGGAGGCGAGCGGCGGTCTGACGGCGGAGATTGCCGAGGCGATGGCGGTCCAGCTGGCGGCCCTGTCGGCCACGGCGGACGCGGTGATCCTCACCTGTTCCTCCCTGGGGGAGGGTCTGGATCCGGCCGGTCCGGTGATCCGTGCCGATGCAGCCCTGGCGGTCTCGGCTCTGGCGGCCCCGGGGCGGGTGGCGGTGCTCTACACGGCCCCCACCAGCCGCGGACCGACGGAGCGGGTGTTCCGCGCCGCTTCAGGTCCGGGGGGCGGCGTGCCGGAATTCTGCAGGGTCGACGGGGCGTGGGAGGCGTTCCGCTCCGGAGACGCGGCCGGGGCCACGGCGCGGGTCCGTGAGGCCGTGCGGGCGGCGGCGGCCACAGGCGTGGACCGCATCGCGCTCGCCCAGTGCTCCATGGCCCCGGCTGCCTATGGCACCCCGCACCGCCCGCCGGTGCTGACGGTGCCGCAGGCCGCCCTCGCCCGGGCCCTGGCCGGTTGAGCCGGAGCTAGACGTCCACCTCGGCGTCGAGGGCGAATTCCTGGATGAACTCCCGCCGCGGCTCCACCAGATCCCCCATCAGGCGGGAGAACATGTCGTCGGCATCGTCGGCATGGTTCACCTTCACCTGCAGCAGCGTGCGGGCATTGGCGTCCAGGGTGGTCTCCCACAGCTGGCTGGCGTTCATTTCGCCCAGACCCTTGTAGCGCTGGATGGACAGGCCCTTGCGCCCGGCGTCCAGCACTGCCTGGACCAGGTCCAGCGGTCCGCGCACGGGGGTGGCCTGGTCCTTGCGGCGGAAGGTGCCGAGGCCGGAGAAGGTGTCGGCCAGGCCCGCGGCCCGCTCCGCCAGGCGGCGGGCATCGGCGGCGTGGACCATCACCTCGTCCAGCACGATCTTCTCGGACACGCCGCGCTTCACCCGGCTGAACACATAGCCGCCCACGGCCCCGTCCGGCGAGGCCTCGCCGCTCCAGATGCCGTCACCCTCCTCCGCATAGCGGTTCATCCGCTCCGCCGCCCGGGCCGGGTCCGGTTCGGGGCCGAACAGGCCGGAAATGGCCGCCTGCTCCACGGCGAAGGTCGGCGCGCGGGCGGCCAGCCGGTCGATCAGGGACTTGGCGGTGCGGGCCTCCCGCACCAGGCGGATCAGGTCCTCGCCGGCGAGGGTCTCGCCGGAGGCCAGCTGCAGGGTGGCCCCGTCGGAGCCTTCCTCGAACAGGAAGGCCTCGTACTCGGCATCGTCCTTCAGATAGCGGGAGGACTTGCCCTTGGACGCTTTGTAGAGGGGCGGCTGGGCGATGTAGAGATAGCCCCGCTCGATCACCTGCGGCATCTGGCGATAGAAGAAGGTCAGCAGCAGGGTGCGGATGTGCGCCCCGTCCACGTCGGCGTCGGTCATGATGATGATCCGGTGGTAGCGGATCTTCTCGATGTCGAAGTCGTCCCGGCCGATGCCGGCGCCCAGGGCCGTGATCAGGGTGCCGATCTGCTCGGAGCCCAGCATCTTGTCGAAGCGGGCCCGCTCCACGTTCAGCACCTTGCCGCGCAGGGGCAGAACGGCCTGGTTCTCCCGGTTGCGGCCCTGCTTGGCCGAGCCGCCGGCGGAGTCGCCTTCCACGATGAACAGTTCGGACTTGGCGGGGTCCCGCTCCTGGCAGTCGGCCAGCTTGCCGGGGAGGGAGGTGATGTCCAGGGCCGACTTGCGGCGGGTGAGTTCGCGGGCCTTGCGGGCGGCTTCCCGGGCGGCGGCGGCCTCGCAGATCTTCGAGACGATGGCCTTGGCATCCGTGGGATGCTCCTCGAACCACTGGGTCAGGGCCTCGTGGACAAGACCCTCCACCGCGGGCCGGGCCTCGGAGGAGACCAGCTTGTCCTTGGTCTGGGACGAGAACTTGGGATCGGGCAGCTTCACCGACAGGACGCAGGTCATGCCTTCACGGGCATCCTCGCCCGACACATTGACCTTCTCCCGCTTGGCCGCGCCGGAGCTTTCCATATAGGCCGAGATCACCCGGGTCAGGGCGCCGCGGAAGGCGGCCAGGTGCGTGCCCCCGTCCTTCTGCGGGATGTTGTTGGTGAAGCACAGCATGGTCTCGTGGTAGCTGTCGTTCCACCAGATTGCGAGGTCGACCTCCACCTTGTCCCGGCGGCCGCGGACCACGATGGGGGCACGGACCACGGGGGTCTTGGACTTGTCCAGGTGGCGCACGAAGGCCTCCACCCCACCCTCGTAGTGCAGCACCTCCTCATAGGGCTCGAGCCCCCGGAGGTCGCGGAAGTTGATGGTCACGCCGGAATTGAGGAAGGCCAGCTCCCGCAGGCGGTGCTCCAGGGTCTTGCGGTCGAACTCGATCCGCGAAAACGTCTCGACGGAGGGGAAGAAGCTCACGCTTGTTCCGGTGAGGAACTCGCCGTTCTCCCGCAGGGGGGCCTCGCCGGTGACCTTCAGGGAACTGACCGCGTCGCCCCGGGCAAAGCGCATCTCGTGCACCTTGCCGTCCCGCCAGATCTTCAGGTCCAGCCAGTCGGACAGGGCGTTCACCACCGACACGCCCACCCCGTGCAGGCCGCCGGAGACCTTGTAGCTGTTCTGGTCGAACTTCCCGCCGGCGTGCAGCTGGGTCATGATCACCTCGGCGGCGGAGACGCCCTCCTCGGTGTGGATGTCGGTGGGGATCCCCCGGCCGTCGTCGGTGACCGTGGCCGAGCCATCGGGATTGAGGGTGACCGTCACCTGGGTGGCCCATCCGGCCAGCACTTCGTCGATGGCGTTGTCCACCACCTCATAGACCATGTGATGCAGGCCCGAGCCGTCATCGGTGTCGCCGATATACATGCCCGGACGCTTGCGCACGGCATCCAGACCCTTCAGGACCCGGATGGAATCCGCGCCATAGTCGGAGGCCAGGGCCTCGGGCACGGAGTCGGTTTCGGGGTGGGGGGCGTCGTCGGCGGTATCGGTCATGAACAGTCCCAGAACATCGCTTCGGGATCGGCCAGAATCGCAGCCGTGGAAGCCTCCTTCCATATAGGCTGAACCGCCGGAAATATCACGTCTTCTGATCGGTTGCGGCGCAGGGGGCGGCGTCAGGCGGGATGGAGTGCGCCATCTTCGACACGGATCCCGCGCGCGGCG
>DAINBM010000035.1:0-11942 GCA_036732965.1 Caulobacteraceae bacterium
GGAGAAGGCCGCGGCATTGTCCACCACCACCCAGACCGTCGCCACGAAGCCGATGGTGGAGATCAGCAGGGCCAGGGGAAGATCCGCCCATTCCGGAATCGCCGGTGCCCGTCGCTGGAGGAACCGGGCAAAGCTGTCGATCAGCACGGTGAGGAACAGGGCCAGCACCAGGGGCGTGAGGATCGACGCAGCCCAGTTCATGGCCGCCCCGGCGGCGATCACCGCCAGGATGATCAGCGCCACCCGTGACACGCTTGACTGCTGCATCCGACCTCGCGCCACCCCCGTGCGTCCGGGGTCGTTCGAGACGACCCCCCGTTTGCGTGACGCAAAGCCTTCCGCCGGTCAACTGGCCGGGGACGCCTTCCGCTGTGCGGACGACGGTGCCGGCAGGGCCACGCGGCTTTCCAGATGGCGGATGATGAGATCGGCAACATCCTTGCCGCTGGCCCGCTCCACCCCCTGCAGGCCCGGCGAGGCATTGACCTCGATCACCTTGGGACCGTCATGGGCCCGCAGGATGTCCACGCCCGCGACCTGCAGGCCGAGCGCCCGCACCGCCCGCACCGCCAGGTCACGCTCGGCCGTGGTGATCTTCACCGGCAGGGCCTCGCCCCCCTGGTGCAGGTTCGACCGGAAGTCGCCGAGCTTGGCCTGACGCTTCATGGATGCCACCACCCGTCCGCCGATGACGAGGCAGCGGATGTCGGCGCCCTTGGCCTCGGCCACGAATTCCTGGACCAGGATGTCCGCCTCCAGGTCGCGGAAGGCCGAGATCACCGATTCCGCCGCCTGCGCCGTTTCGGCCAGCACCACGCCGCGACCCTGGCTGCCCTGCAGCAGCTTCACCACCAGGGGCGCGCCGCCCACCAGACCGAGCACGTGGCGGGTGTCCTTGGGCGACCGGGCGAAGGCGGTGGTCGGCATGGCCACCCCCTTGCGCGCCAGCACCTGCAGGGCGTGCAGCTTGTCCCGGGCCGCGCCGATGGCCGCCGCCCGGTTGAGGCAGAAGGCCCCGGTCATCTCGAACTGCCGGACCACGGCCAGCCCGTAGTCCGTCAGGGGGGACCCGATCCGCGGGATCACGGCGTCATACCGCTCCAGCACCTCGCCGTCATAGAGCACGGCCGGGGCGAGGACATTGATGTTCATGTAGCAGCGGGTGGTGTCGATGGCATCGATCCGGTGGCCCCGGGCCGTGGCCGCCTCGATCAGCCGTCGGCTGGAATAGTTCCCGGCATTGACGGTCAACAGGGCGATCCGCAGGGCCGAGCGCGGCACCGGCCCCCCCGGACGCGCCAGATAGACGGCGTAGTCGAGGGCCGGCTGGGTCTCCGCCAGGGTCGGATCCACCACCGCGCCGACGGCCTCCAGGGCCTGCCGCCCCAGCAGCATCCGGCTGCTCATGCCGTCCCGGTTGGTGAGGGACACCTCCGCGGACACGGAGCGCCCGGCGATGACGAGGTCCGCCCGGACCACGTAGCGCACCTCGGTCTCGCCGTTGGAACTGGTCACCGCGCGTCGGTCGACGATCTCGGCCGCGCAGTCCACATCCACATCCGCCCGACCCGGGATCGGCTGGACCCGGAACCGCACCCACGGGGCCTCCGCCGGTCCGAAGGTCTGGAGGGCAAAGGCGTGAAGGGCCGAGGTCCGCGCCCCGGTATCCACCTTGGCCCGAATGGCCGGCAGGCCCAGATCCGGCAGGGCCACCCACTCGTCCCGGCCGAGGACGAGCTGGCCCCCCGCGCGGGACGCGGGATCCAAGGGGGAATTCGAGCCGGACATGACGGCAGTCCCGAAGTCAGGGTGAGGGGCGCATCGCCCGCGACCTCCTCGATAGGCCGATGCGGCGGATCGACGCCAGTGACGATTTGGCGACGCTGGCTCGCATCCCGAGGGTCACGAACACAGAATGACTTGCACATATAAAGATATCTTTATAGGTTCTGGCCGCACCTTCATCCGATCCCTGTCCTTTCCGGAGCTCGCCGTGATCCGTCCCGCCTACATCTTCACCAGCGAAAGCGTCTCCGAAGGCCACCCGGACAAGGTCGCCGACCGGATCTCGGATACGGTGGTGGACGCGTTCCTCAGTGCCGACCCCTATGCCCGGGTCGCCTGCGAGACCCTGGTGACCACCAACCGGATCGTGCTGGCCGGGGAAGTCCGGGGCCCCGACGGCCTGATCGAGGACCTCGAGGACAAGGTCCGCGCCGCGGTGAAGGACATCGGCTACGAGCAGGCGGGCTTTCACTGGAAGACGGCGGACTTCGCCTGCCATCTGCATCCCCAGTCCGCGGACATCGCCATGGGCGTCGATGCTGCCGGCAACAAGGACGAGGGCGCGGGCGACCAGGGCATCATGTTCGGTTATGCCACCTCCGAAACGCCCGAGCTGATGCCCGCCACCCTGCAGTACAGCCACAACATCCTGAAGGTGCTGGCCGATGCCCGTCACTCCGGCGAGCGGCCGGAACTGGAGCCGGACGCGAAGAGCCAGGTGACCCTGGCCTACGAGAACGGGCGCCCGGTGCGCGCCACCTCCATCGTCCTGTCCACCCAGCACAAGCCGGGCTTCACCCCCGCCGACATCGGCGCCCTGGTGCGCCCGTACATCCTGTCGGTGTTCCCCGACGGCTTCGTCACCGACGAGACCGAGTGGCACATCAATCCGACGGGCAAGTTCGAGATCGGCGGTCCGGACGGGGATGCGGGCCTGACCGGCCGCAAGATCATCGTCGACACCTACGGCGGCGCGGCCCCCCACGGGGGCGGGGCCTTCTCCGGCAAGGACCCGACCAAGGTCGACCGGTCGGCCGCCTATGTCTGCCGCTATCTCGCCAAGAACGTCGTGGCCGCGGGCCTCGCGGACAAGTGCACCCTGCAGATCAGCTATGCCATCGGCGTGTCCAAGCCGCTGAGCTTCTATGTGGACCTGCACGACACGGGCCGCGTCGATCCGGCCAAGCTGGAAAAGATCCTGCCGGACCTGGTGGGAGGCTGCACCCCCCGGGCGATCCGCGAACATCTGAAGCTGAACCAGCCCATCTATGCCCGGACGGCCGCCTATGGCCATTTCGGCCGGACGCCGGACGCCGATGGTGGCTTCTCCTGGGAAAAGACCGATCTGGTGGACGCGCTCAAGGGCCTCGCCTGAGCCGACGGGTGATGGTCAACGGCCGCTGACCGGGCTATGGCCGTGCCCATGAGCCCGTCCGACCCCCATCCGCCCCTGCGCACCTTCGGCCGCGTGAAGTCGCGCACGATCAAGCCGGCGCAGGGCGTCCTGCTGGACAGCCTGCTGCCGCAGATCGCCGTGCCCCTGGACCAGCCCCTGACCAGGGCGGGATTGCGGGCGGGCCGGGATCAGCTGTGGCTGGAGATCGGCTTCGGCGGCGGCGAACATCTGGCCGGACAGGCCGCCCGCCATCCCGAGGCGACCCTGATCGGGGCCGAGCCGTTCCTCAATGGCGCCGCCAGCGCCCTGCGCCATATCGACGAGGCGGGGCTTTCGAACGTGCGCCTGCACGTGGGCGACGCCCGGGAGATCCTCGACCGGCTGCCGGACGCCAGTCTCGACCGGGTGTTCATCCTGTTCCCCGACCCCTGGCCCAAGGCCCGGCACCACAAGCGTCGGCTGGTCCAGCCACCCTTCGTGGCCGAGCTGGTCCGGGTGCTGGTGCCCGGCGGAAGGCTGCGGTTCGCCACCGACTGGGCGGACTATGCGGACTGGGCCCTGCAGCGCCTGACCGCCCACGCCGACCTTCACTGGACGGCAGAGCGGGCCGACGACTGGCGCCTCCCCCCGGCGGACCATGTGACCACGCGCTATCAGGAAAAGGGCCTGGGCGACATTGCCCCGGTCTATCTGGACTTCATCCGGCGCTGAGACGGCCCCGGCAGCCCAAAAAAAGGGGGTGCCCGGCGGACACCCCCTGAAACGTCTGTCTGACCAGGCCGGGGTCAGGCCGGGGACAGCAGCTTGCGCGGCGTCTCGTCCACGGCGGCCGCCCGCTCGATGGATTCCCGGATCAGGTGTCCGGCTTCCTCGGCATCGCCCCAGCCCGCGATGAAGGTTTCCTTGCCCTTTTCCAGGTCCTTGTAGTGCTGGAAGAAGTGGGCGATCTGCTCGGTGAGGATGGTCGGCAGACCGCGCCAGCTGTCCACGCCGGTGTAGAACGGGTGCAGGGCATCCACGGGCACGGCCAGGATCTTCTCGTCGCCGCCCTTCTCGTCCCGCATCTTCAGCACGCCGATCGGGCGGCAGCGGATGATGGCGCCCGGAACCACCGGGGTCGGTCCGACCACCATGATGTCCATCGGGTCGCCGTCATCGGCGAGGGTATGGGGGATGAAGCCGTAATTGCCGGGATAGAACATGGCAGTGTGGAGGAAGCGGTCGACGAAGATCGCGCCGGACTCCTTGTCGATCTCGTACTTCACGGGCTCGCCGCCCTGGGGAATTTCGATGACGGCGTTCACATCGTAGGGAGGGTTCACACCGGTGGGGATCTTGGAAAGGTCCATAAGGCACACGCAGGTCAGTTGGGGAGGCGCCCCCTATGCGCCGAAACCGCCCTCGGCGGAAGGGGTCTCTTGGTCCGGAACCACCATGCCCAGCCGTGCCAGAGCCCATCCGGCCGCCTCGCGCACCGTCCCGTCGGCATCCTGCCGCAGGGTCATCAGCACCGGCACCGCCGTCGGGTCGCCGCTGTTGCCCAGCGCATAGGCCACATTGCGCACGAACCGGTCACGGCCGATGCGCTTCACCGGGCTGCCGGCGAACCGGGCCCGGAAGGCGGCGTCGTCGAGGGCGGCGAGCTCGGTCAGGCGCGGGGCGGTGAGGCCCTCGCGGGGATGGAAGGCCGGCTCGGCCGCGACCTGCGCGAACTTGTTCCAGGGACATACGGCGAGGCAGTCATCGCAGCCATAGATCCGGTTGCCCAGCGCCGGGCGCAGGGCCTCCGGAACCGGCCCCCGGTGCTCGATGGTGAGGTAGGAGATGCAGCGCCGGGCATCCAGCTGGTAAGGCGCGGGGAAGGCCTTGGTCGGGCAGATGTCGAGGCAGGCCCGGCAGACGCCGCAATGGTCCGTCTCCGGCGGGTCCGGCGGCAGGTCCAGGGTGGTCAGGATCACCCCGAGGAACAGCCAGGACCCATGGGTCCGGCTGACCAGATTGGTGTGCTTGCCCTGCCAGCCCAGCCCCGCCTGGGCGGCCAGGGGCTTCTCCATCAGGGGCGCGGTGTCCACGAACACCTTCAGCTCCCCGCCGAGGGCGGTGGCCATCCAGCCCCCCAGCGCCTTCAGCCGCTTCTTGACCACGTCATGATAGTCGCGACCCTGGGCGTAGACGCTGATCACGCCGAGGTCCCGATGGGCCAGCGCCCCCATGGGATCCTGCTCGGGCCCGTAGTTCAGACCGAGCACCACGGCGGACCGGGCGTCCGCCCAGAGGGACCGCGGATGGCGCCGACGCTCCGCGGTGTCGGCCATCCAGCCCATCTGGCCGTGATGGCCCAGGGCCAGGAACCGGTCCAGCCGCTCCCCCCGCAGGGTGTCGTCCGGCAGGCCCGTCAGGCGCACCGTGTCGAAGCCCTCGGCCAGCGCCCGCGCCTTGATGGCCGCAGCGGCATCCGTCGGGGTCAGGGCAGGGGGTGTCCGGCGTCGCATGGCCTACTCCATATACCGCCCGGGGCGGCCCGTCACAGCGCCTTGACCGGTCGCGAAAGATGAGAGCATAGGCGGGGGATGACCACCCCCGTCGACCCCGCAGCCGCCACTGGCGCGACCCCCGCACCCGCGGCCCGGAAGCCGGGTGCCAGCGTGATGCGGTCCTCTGCCATCTATTCCGGCCTGACCATGATCAGCCGGGTGATGGGATTCCTGCGGGACCTGGTGATCACCTACCGGATGGGAGCGTCCTCCACCATCGCGGCGGACTGCTACAACACCGCGCTCGCCTTTCCGAACCTGTTCCGGCGGATCTTCGCGGAGGGGGCCTTCGCCACCGCCTTCGTCCCCGCCTATGCCCGCAGCCTCGCCACCGAGGGGGAGGAGATCGCCGACGTCCTGGCCGCCGATGCCATGGCCACCCTGGCGGCAGCCACCATCGTCATCACCGTGGCCGCGCAGCTGGCCATGCCGTGGCTGATGTACGTGATCAATCCCGGCTATGCCCACGACCTGGTGAAGTTCAAGCTGGCCGTGACCCTGACCCAGATCGCCATGCCCTACCTGCCCTGCATGGCCATCTATGCGCATCTGTCCGGGGTGCTGCAGGCGCGGGGGCGCTTCATCGTCTCGGCCCTCGCCCCGACCCTGCTCAATCTGGTCATGCTGGTGGCCGTCTGGCCGCAGACGGAGGCCGTCAATGCCGCCTATGCCGCGTCCGTCGGCGTGATCGTGGCCGGTGTCCTGCAGGCCGGCCTCCTGTGGTGGGGGGTGCGCAGGTCCGGGGCCCGGGTGGATGTGCGCCTGCCGCGCCTGACGCCGGAGATCAAGGCCCTGATCGGCCTGGCCATTCCCGGTGCCATCGCCGCCAGCGCCACCCAGATCAACATCTTCATCAGCGGCAATCTGGCAAGCCTCGTCCCCGGCGGGCGCTCCTGGCTGGCGGCCGCGGACCGCCTGTACCAGCTGCCCCTCGGCCTGGTTGGGGTGGCCATCGGCGTGGCCCTGCTGCCGCGCCTGTCCACCACGGTGCAGTCCGGCGACCACGGCGGGGCCCAGTCCGCCATGGACGAGGCCATGGCCCTGTCCCTGGCCTTCTCCCTGCCCGCCGCCGCGGCCCTGGTGGGGATGCCCTTCTTCCTGATCGATGCCCTGTTCACCCGGGGGGAGTTCACCCTGTTCGACGCCCACCAGACCGCGGATGCCCTGTTCTGGTACGGCCTCGGCACCCCGGCCTTCGTGCTGACCCGGATCCTGAACCAGGCCTTCTTCGCCCGGCAGGACACCCGGAGCCCGATGCGCTTTGCCCTGGTGAGCGTGGGGGTGAATGTGGTGGCGGGCGTGGCCCTGTTCTTCCTGATGCACGGGGTCGCCGGGATTGCCGCAGCCACCGCGCTGGCCGCCTGGCTGAATGTGGGCCAGATGCTCCGGGCCCTGCTGCGCCGCGGCTATTACGCCCCGTCGGCCCGGGCCGTGTCCCGGCTGGTCCGGATCATGATCGCCAGCGGCGTCCTGACGGGCCTCCTCTATCTGGCCGGGGAGACCCGGCCCCTGTACGAGCCCTGGCTGCTGCACCGCAAGGAGATTGCCGTCGTCGCCGCCGTCGGCGCCGGGGCGGTGGTCTATCTGGTCCTGCTGTTCGCCCTGCGGGCCCTGACGCTGAAGGAAATCCGCGCAGCCCTGCGCCGGTCCCCGCGATCGGCGGATGCAATCGCCGACAATTCCCTTTAAGAGCCCGAGGATGAGCGACACAGCCCCCCCCGTCTATGCCGGTCCGACCCGGGTCCTGTCCGGCATCCAGCCCTCGGGCGAACTGCACCTGGGCAATTATCTCGGCGCCTTGAAGAAGTTCGTCGACCTGCAGGACCAGCGGCCCTTCCTGTTCGTGGCCGACCAGCACGCCATCACCGTCTGGCAGGACCCGGCGAAGCTGGCATCCCAGACCCGCGAGATCGCCGCGGCCTACATGGCGGCGGGTCTCGACACCACCAAGGCCACCATCTTCCCCCAGTCGGCGGTGCGCGCCCACACGGAGCTGGCCTGGATCTTCAACTGCGTCGCCCGTCTCGGCTGGCTGGACCGGATGACCCAGTTCAAGGAGAAGTCCGGCAAGCACAAGGAGCGCTCGTCGGTGGGCCTCTACACCTATCCGGTGCTGCAGGCCGCCGACATCCTGCTCTACAAGGCCACCCACGTGCCGGTGGGGGAGGACCAGAAGCAGCATCTGGAGCTGACCCGCGACGTGGCGGCGAAGTTCAACCACGACTTCGGCGTCCAGGGCTTCTTCCCCCTGCCGGACCCCCTGATCGAGGGGCCGGGTGCCCGGGTGATGAGCCTCCGGGACGGGACCTCCAAGATGTCCAAGTCCGACCCGTCGGACTACAGCCGGATCAACCTGACCGATGATGCCGACGCCATCGCCCAGAAGATCCGCAAGGCCAAGACCGACCCGGAGCCCCTGCCGGACAGCCTCGAGGCCCTGAAGGCCCGGCCGGAGGCGGACAATCTGGTGGGCATCTATGCGGCCCTGACCGGGGAGACCAAGCTGGAGGTCCTGACCCGGTTCGCCGGTCAGGGCTTCGGGGCCTTCAAGCCCGCCCTGGTGGAGGTGGCCGTGGGCGCCATCGCCCCCATCGGCGAGCGCATGCGCCGCCTGCTGGCCGATCCCGCCGAGATCGACCGGGTGCTGGCCGCGGCGGCGGAGACCGCCAGCGCCGTGGCGGAACCGACGCTCGACGAGGTGCGGCGGATCGTCGGCTTCTGGTCCCCCCGCGCCCGCTAGGGCACCCCCTCCCCCGATCGGAGACTTGAGATGCGCCTTCGGGTCGCGACCTGGAACATCAATTCGGTCCGCCTGCGCATCGATCAGGTGCACCGGTTCGTCACCGAGGCGGCCATCGACGTCCTGTGTCTACAGGAAACCAAGTGCCATGACGGGGAGTTCCCCGCGGCCGCCTTCGAGGCCATGGGCCTGCCGCATCTGGCGGTGAGGGGGCAGAAAGGCTGGCACGGGGTGGCCATTGCCTCGCGCCTGCCCATCACGCCGGCACCGGTGCTGGACCTCTGCCGGGAGGGCCATGCCCGCAATGTCGGCGCGGTGATCGCCGGGATCGAGATCCAGACCCTGTACATTCCCGCCGGCGGCGACGTGCCCGATCCGGTGGAGAACCCCAAGTTCGCCCACAAGCTCGACTTCCTGCAACGGGTCACGGACGCGATGGCCGCCCGGGATCCCTCGGCCCCGCTGCTGCTGACAGGTGATTTCAACGTGGCCCCGGGCGAGAACGATGTCTGGAGCCATCGGCAGATGCTGAAGGTGGTCAGCCACACGCCGGTGGAGCTGGACGCCATCGCCCGCATGCAGGCCGCCCTCGGCTTCGTCGACCTGCCGCGGGAGGCCGTGCCGGAGCCGACCAAGCTCTACAGCTGGTGGAGCTACCGGGCCCAGGATTTCCGCAAGTCGAACCGGGGCCTGCGGCTGGACCATCTGTGGGCCAGTCCGGGCCTCGCCCCCGCGGCGCGGGACGGCGGCCGGGCCGATGCCCGGGTGCACGACACGGTCCGGGAGTGGGACCGCCCGTCCGATCACGCCCCGGTGTCAGTCGACATTCGCCTCGATGGGTGACTCCCCGGCCAGCACCCGGGCCATCTCCAGCACCAGACGCCTGTGCCGCCGCTCGATCCGGGGAAACAGGGCCGCCAGCTCCAGCCCCTCCGGCGTCATGACGAGGTCATAGAGGAACTCCGCCGAGTCGGGCTCGAACACGTCGGACCGGTTGATCGTCTCCGGGCTGGCCAGACCCTCGAAGAAATAGGGGATCGAGGCGCGCAGGGTCCTCGCAATGTCATAGAGCTTGGATGCGCTGACCCGGTTCAGCCCCCGCTCGTACTTCTGCACCTGCTGGAAGGTCAGGCCCAGCGCCTCCGCCAGCTTGTCCTGGCTGAGACCCATGGCCTTCCGGCGCAGGCGGATCCGCATGCCCACATGCAGGTCGACCATGTTCGGGGCGCGTTCTGTGTCCGGGACTGACGTCATGGGCTTCTCGACGGGGCTGGCGGCGCGCCTGCACCCCCCGCGGCACCGGGCAGGCTCAGGCGTCGCCTGACAGATGGGGGTTGGGCGGAGCGACTGTCCGGCTCGTATAGGACGACACCGCCGCACGATCCCCCCGCCCATCTGACAGAAATAACGCCATAACGTGTAAAAACATAGCCAGAATTACAACCCAGAAAAATCCGTCCCCGAACCGGTGGTACAAGGTCCGGGGCGCGGACGGCGGCAGGGGGAGATCGATGAAGCCTTCCTGTCCCTGGCCGAGCTGGCGCAGGGTCCGGCCATAGGCGTCGATCATGGCCGAGACGCCGGTGGGGGTGGACCGGGCCATGGGCTGCCCCGTCTCGATGGCCCGGAACCGGGCGAGGTTCAGGTGCTGGATCGGCCCGCTGGTCCGGCCGAACCAGGCGTCGTTGGAGACATTGACGATCCAGGCGGCCGGTCGGCCCTGATCGCCGATCGCACCGGGAAACAGGCTCTCATAGCAGATCATCGGCGCGAAGGCCGGCACGCCCGGGGGCCGGACCACCCGGGACGGGGGACCGGCATCGAAACCGTCCCCCACATGGACCAGCTTCTTCAGGCCGGTCGCCTCGGCGAGGCTGTCCACCGGGAAGTACTCCCCGAACGGGACCAGATGGTGCTTGTCGTAGACGGCGAGGCGATCAAAGCCGACGGCGGTGCGGCGCAGGACGAACAGGCTGTTGTAGTACCGCATGCGGTCCGGCCCGGGCTCGGCCCGGTCCGCGCCCAGGATCAGCACCTGCCCCGGCCGCAGGCTCGCCTGCACCAGGGACGAGGTCCAGGTGCCGTCCGCCAGATAGTCGTCCAGCAGGGCCGGGATGGCCGTCTCCGACCAGATCACATAGGCGGGCGTCGGGCCCCTGGCCGGAGCGGCGGTGAGGCGGGTGTAGCGCTCCAGGATCTCGGCGAAGGTCCGGGCATCCCACTTGTCCGTTTGCGGCACATTGGCCTGGATGATGCGGACCACCGGACCCGCCGGACCGGTCGGCGCGGCGGCAAGGCGGGCGGCCCCGAAGCTCCAGACCAGCAGCAGGGCCCCCGCGGCGGCCAGAACCGGTGCCATCCGGTGCCGGCGTCCCGGCATCACCGCCAGGGCCACGAGGCTGGTGAGGATCAGGGTGAACAGGGTGAGGCCGTAGATTCCCACCACCGACGCGAACTGGCTGACCGCACCGCCCGACGCCCAGGCGGCCCCGGGCGGGTTCCACGGCAGGCCGGTCAGGATGTGGCCCCGCAGCCATTCCGTGACCGAGAAGATCGCCGCGAAGGCCATCGCCCCGGCTAGCCCCGGCCGATGGACGGCGCGCCAGACGACTGCGGCGAGACCCCACAGCAGCGCCAGCCCTCCGGCAAGCCCGGCCACGGCGAAGGGGGCCTGCCAGCCATGCGCCGCCGCGTCCACCATGAAGGCCTCCGAGACCCACCACAGGCTCACGACGAAATAGGCCAGCCCGAACAGCCAGGCCCGCCAGAAGGCCGACCGCAGCGGTCGGTCCACCGACCCGCGCTGCAGCAGGAGACAGAGGACGGAGAATCCGAGAAGGCCGGGCAGAAATCCGAAGGGCGGGTGCGCCAGCGCGGCAGCCAGGCCCGCCAGCAGGGCGGCCGGAGCGCCCCTGCGGACCCGGGGCAGGGTCATCATCGCGCCGCGTCCTCGGGGGCGGTGGCATCGCTGGGCGGGCGGATGCGCAGCCGCCGGATCCGGCGGGGATCGGCATCGATGATCTCGAACTCATAGCCGTCGGGATGGACGATCACCTCGCCACGCTGGGGCACCCGACCGGCCAGGGTGGCCACGAGGCCGGCCACCGTATCGATCTCCTCGTCCTCGTCCTCGGGCTGCAGGGAGCGGCCGAGCGCGGCCTCCAGATCCTCCAGCGACGCCCGGGCATCCGCCTCGATCACGCCGCCGGGCCGCGTGACCAGATCCGGCGCCTCGTCCTCATCGTGCTCGTCGTCGATCTCGCCGACCACGGCCTCGAGCAGGTCCTCCAGCGTGACGAGCCCGTCCACGCCGCCGAATTCGTCGATCACCTGCTGCTGCGGATGCGGGTGGCGCGGATTCACATGGCTCTGGTGATCGACGAATTCGGCGGCGTGGACGGGCTCGTCACGCTGGAGGACCTGCTGGAGGCGGTGGTCGGCGAGATCGACGACGAACACGATGAGGACGAGGCGCCGGATCTGGTCA
>DAINBM010000036.1:0-11927 GCA_036732965.1 Caulobacteraceae bacterium
TCGGCACGTCATTGGTGAAGGTGCCGTGACGGTAGGAGCCCACGAGATCCTGATCGGAGGCACCCGCAATGGTCCGTTCGGCCTGCGCTGCGACCAGGAAGCTCTTGTTGTTCAGTTCGGCAAAGCTTCCGCCGACGAAGAAGGTGTCCGACCCGTAGCGGCCCTTCGCGGTGGTCTTACCCATCACGGAGCCCGCATTGATCCAGATGTGATCCGCGCGGTCGGGGCGAAGCGCCCACTGAACCGTGTCGACCAAGGGCTGACCGTCGAACACGCCCCGGGCCGTCAGGCTGTTGTCGCCGACCGCGAGGCGGACATCGGACCACAGGCAGACATGGTTCGGGCAATCGGCCTTCACACCCAGAGACGTCCCGTTGAGGCTCAACTCGGTTGTCCTCGCGTTCGAATAGACCTTCACGTCGGTGACGGCATAGGCCCGGTCCGTGTAGCGGCGGCCTGCGATGTAGGTGACCGGGGCCGCCGCCCAGTTGGCCTTGTAGAAGTAGTAGGCGTCCTTCGGGGTCTTGCGGTCATAGGTGACAAGCCCCTTGGTGTTGACATCCATCGAGTCGCCCTCCCGCCGGATGGTCGTCGCGAAGTCGAACATGTTCCAGACCCAGGTGGCCCAGATGTACGGACGCCTGGCGAAATCGGCCCAGATGGTTTCATGGACCTGGCTTTCGTATTCCTCGGGCTGGATGCGCCCGCGAGAGCTGGCCTGCGCGGCGAGCGGGTTGTCGGAATGCTGCGAGATCGCTCCGCCCGCCCCATATTCACTCACGGACAGGGCACGGTCAGGGTGCTCGGCATGGTTCTTGTCCATGTAGGGGGCCTCTTGCGAGGCGTTGCCATAGTACCAGCCGAAATAGCGGTTGGCTCCGAACACGTCGGCGATGTCGGCCACCACCGGCGGCTTTGCCCCCGGCAGTTCCGAGCGTCCTTCGCAGCAGGTGGCGAGGGTCGTGGGTCGGCCCGGATCCTCCGACTTCGCCAGGATGTTCAGCTCGTGCAGCAGCGGCCGCGGGTCCGGGGCCTCACCGTCGACGCGGCCGAAATCGACCCCGACCGGCGAACCGAAATCGACTTCGTTGGCGATGCTCCAGACCGCGACGGCCGGATGGTTGAAGTTCTGGCGGATCAGTTCCGTCAGTTGCTGCCGCGCATTCGCCGTCAGGTCGGGCGTCGCCGTCTTCGCCCCCGGGCCGAGGGTCCATTTGGACACGAGGGGAATTTCGTCCCACAGGATGATGCCCATCCGGTCGGCCAGATCGTTGATATGCTCACTCTGCTGATAATGGGCGAGGCGGACCGTATTGGCACCCATCTCGCGGATCAGGCGGAAGTCTTCGGATTCATCCTCGGCCGAGAGTGCCCATCCCTTGCCCTCCCGGTCCTGGTGGCGCGAGACCCCGTGGAGCGGGAGAGGCTTGCCGTTCAGGAACAGCCCCTGCTGCGGGTCGATGCGAATGTCGCGGAAGCCGAATTTCTGCCGGACCTCATCCAGAACCACGCCCCCTGATGTCGTAAGGTCCGCGACAATGTCGTAGAGGTAGGGATCGGCCACCCCCTGCCAGAGATGGGGCGCGCCGACGTTCAAGCGGGTGAGGGCCTCGGACCCCTTGCCCGCCGCAAGCGTGAGGGGCGTTGCGGCCCGCGCGGCGGTCCGTCCTTCGGCATCCACCAGCCGGACATTCAGAACGGCCTTGAGCGGCTTGCTGCTGTCATTGTTGAGGCGCGCACGCACGGCGAGATCCGCGACGGGGTCCGTCACATGCGCCGCCGTGGCGTACAGCCCCGGGCCTCCGAAATCGAGCATGTCGAAGTGGACATCGGCTGTGGTGATGAGCGAGACCGGGCGGTAGAGCCCGCCGTGCACGAAGAAGTCACCAGCGAGGGGCAGGGTGTCCGCGGTCTCGTTGCCTGGCGCCGGAACCGTGTTGTTCACGCGCACGACCAGTTCATTTCCTTGCCCGGGCCGGAGGGCACCGGTGGCGTCAAAGCGGAAGCGGGAAAAGCCGCCCTTGTGTGTGCCGAGCCGAACCCCGTTCAGCCAGACGTCTGCGGTGCGGCTGGCGGCGTCGAATTGCAGCCAGGCCCTCTGCGCCTTTGCGAGCGCCGGGCCGGTGAAGGTCAGCCGGTACCAGCCGATCCCTTGATGCGGATTGACGTTGTCCTTGGTGTTCAGGTGCGGGATGTCGCCTGTGAGGTAGTAACCGACCCGGTTCCAGCTGTGCGGCACGCTCACCTGCGCCCAGTCGGTGTCGATGAAGCCCGGCCGCTCCGCGCCGGTCAGCGTGTCGTCCTGGCGAAATCGCCACCCGTCGGTCAGGGCCTCCACATGCCGGGGCGCGCCGGCATCCGCGGCAAGGGCCAGCGGCGCAGACGCCGCTGCGCTGCCCAGGACCAGGCCGAGCGCAACACCCGCCATCGCGCGCCTGCGGGCCGCGCCCTGAGTTCCGCTCGCCATCTGCACCTCCCCTGAACTGGTAATTGTCGCTGCGGTTCGCAGCCGTCGCGATCCGGATCTTGCGCCCCACTTGGTATGTCCAATGACCGCAATGTCAATGGCCGCACGGCAAAAAGTGGCATGACCAATTTTGAGCGAGCAGCACGCGCCTTCCGATGGACAGGCGACGCGGCCCGCCCCAACCCCAAGACTCACCGCCTTTTTCCCATGATATCTGCCCCATGACCGCCGGCGTCGCCCCGGAGAGCGCATGCCAATCTGACCAAAATGACGATTTGGTAAAATTCCCGCCTTGTGATTGGTCAGGCCATTTGTTACGGTCTTCGAAACTCGACTGGTCGGGCCGCGAAGTCCGCCCTGCGCACAAAGGGGGAAGCATGCAGATCCGTTTCAACACAACAGCCTTGTCCACCACCCTGCTGGGGCTCGTGGCGCTATCCCTGGCGGATCCGGCCCTGGCCGCGGATGCGTCCCCCGCCCCGTCCGACGCCGTCCAGGCGGTGATCGTCACGGCGCAGAAGCGCGCCCAGAACGTTCAGGACGTGCCCCTTGCCGTCCAGGTGGTCGGTGACCAGCAGCTGAAGGCCGCCGGCGTTCAGGGCTTCACGGACCTCTCGCGGGTCTCGCCCAACCTCGTCATCCGTGCGGACGTCCAGCCCGTCAATGCGACCGTGTCGATCCGCGGCGTGGGCACCAACGCCTTCGGCATCGGGGTGGAGCCCAGCGTCGCCGTGCAGGTCGACGATGTGCCGCTGTCATTCCAGGCCCGCGCCTTTTCAGATCTGTCCGACATCGAGCGCATCGAGGTGTTGAGCGGGCCGCAGAGCACACTTTACGGGAAGTCGGCCTCCGCCGGCCTCATCAACATCGTGACCGCCGCTCCGAGCAAGACATTCACGGCTTCGGCGACGGCGCTGGCCTCGACCGACGAGGAGACGGGGGGCTCGCTGGTCCTGTCCGGCCCTCTGTCCGACCGATTGGGCCTGCGACTGGCGACCAACTACGATGACTACGACGGCAATGTCACCAACCTGAACAATGGTCACAAGGTCAACGGATCGGAGGTCTTCTCCACACGCGGCAAGCTGGTGTGGGATCCGGTCGACACGCTGCACATCGTGGCCGGAGCGGACTACATCCGGGGATCGTCGACCGTCGGGCGACCCTTTGTCGCCCTGTCGCCCAACGCCAATCTCCAGCCGGGCGTGTTCCATGCGTCCGCCCCCGCGCCGTCCGTCTGGGGCGCCGGAATCGCCTTCGGTCCGGACAATCTGAAGGTCGACGAGGACTATCAGACGAGCACTGCCTACCAGGGCTCCGGACAGTCCCTGAAGATCACCCAGGACCTGGGCGAGTCCACCCTCATGTCGATCACGTCGCATGCAAGGTACGTGCTGAACGACAAGCAGGACAGCGACGAAACCAATCTCGGCGCGTTCGCCAACACCCAGACCGGGGACTTCGTCAACACGCAGTTCACCCAGGAGTTCCGCCTGGTGTCGTCGTCACACCAGCCGTTCCGGTACACGCTCGGTCTGTTCTATGCCGACGTGGATTACACCCGTCACTTCATCCGGGGCCCGCTGTTCTCGCTGGCGCACTGGGACGCCACCGAGGGCTCGAGGCAGGAGTCCGGCTTCGGCCAGGTCGAATACGACGTGCTGCCGAAACTTACCCTGATCGGCGGTCTGCGCCTCGGCGAGGAGAGGATCGAATACACCTTCCTCGACTACCGCGCGGGCAACGCCTTCTTCAGCGGTCACAGCCTCGACAGGTACAACACCTACAAGCTCGGTCTACAGTACCACCTGACCGACGATGTCATGCTGTTCGCGACCAATGCCACGGGACACAAGGGGGCGACCTACGATCTGACCACCGGCTTCAACCAGAACCGGGCGAACGCCGGTCCTGTGCAGCCTGAGACCTCCACCGACTATGAGGCCGGGGCGCGCCTGCAGTTTCTCGAGCGCCGACTGACGATCAATCCCACGATCTTCCAGACCGACTATCGGAATTTCCAGGCTCAGGGCATCCAGGTCCTGCCCGACGGAACCACCAACTTCCGCCTGTCGAACGTGGGGGCGACCCGGGTCCAGGGCCTCGAGGTGGATTCGGCCTATCGGATGTCCCGGGACCTCTCGTTCGGCGCGTCGATCGCCTATCTCGACGCCCTGATCACGAATTTCCCGGCCGCCCAGTGCTATCCGGGCCAGACGCCGGCGACGGGCTGCATCGCCGCGGCGGGGTCTGTGCCGGCGCACCAGAACCTGGCCAACAGGCCGCTGCCACAGGCGCCGAAATGGAAGATGTCGGCAGACTTCAACTACGCCCACCCCCTCGGATGGGGGGACCTGGACGTCCTGCTCCGCGGGGCGGTGTCCTACCAGAGCAAGGTCAACTATGCGCTCACCGGCGATCCGCAGACGGTCGAGAAGGCATATGGCATCGTCAATCTCTCCGGCGGCGTGCGAAGCGTGCCGAAGAACTACGAGCTGATATTCTTTGTGAACAACCTGTTCAATCAGCACTATTACTCCGGCCTCGCCAACTCCCAGTCGGGCTATGGCAACAATCAAGCGCTGCAGGCCCTGATCCCGCGCGACTACAAGACGTATGGGGGCGTCAAGCTGACCGTGCACTATTGATTGCGGATCACGCCGGGGCGAACGGAAAACGTCTTTTCGCAAGCCCTGGCGTGACCTACATGGAAGCGTCGAATCCGGGTTTCACCGGAGATCTGCTGACAATCCCGCATGCGTTTGACTGAGCAACCTGTCCCGTTCGTCCACTCCTTCATTCCAGCCGCGACCCTGAGACACGATGAGTGAATACGTCAAACGTCCGGATGTCCGGCGGCTCTACGAGCACATCGCCGAAGCGCTGACCGCACGGATCGTGGCGGGTCAGTACAAGGTGGGGACGCGCCTGCCGTCGGAGCGGGATCTGGCCCAGGCCTTCTCGGTGTCCCGCCCGACCATCCGGGAGGCGGTGATCGCCATGGAACTGGACGGGCTGGTCGAGGTGCGCCTCGGCGCCGGGGTGTTCGTCAAGCACGACACGCCGCAGGCGGGCGGCGGCGGTCCTGACGTGGGCCCCTTCGAACTGCTCGAGGCCCGCCGCATTGTGGAGAGCGAGATCTGCGCCGTGGCGGCGGAGCGGATCACACCGGACCGGATTCACGCGCTCGAGCTGCTGGTCGCCGAGATGGAGCGAGAGAACCTGCACGATGTGGTGCAGAGCGAGCGGGCCGACCGCCGCTTTCACGAGGCCATCGCGGAAGCCACCGAGAACAGTCAGCTCCGGGCGATCATGGAGTCGCTGTGGGATGCCCGCGCCCGGTCGCCCCTGATCCGGCGCATGAGCCTCAAGGCCCTCGCCGCAGGGGTCAAGCCGACCATCAGCGAGCACCGCGAAATCCTGGACGCCCTGTCGCGTCGGGACCCGGCCGCCGCTCGCGCCGCCATGCATGACCACCTCTCCCGGGTGATCGATTCCCTTCTGGAGGCCACGGAAGTGGAGGAAGTGGAGCAGGCCCGGGCCCGCGTGGCCGAAAAGCGCCGAAAATACGGATTGCGGAGCGTCGCGGCGGCCGACTGACCGACCGACACCCAGCGCCTGCGACGGCATTCCGCAGGGTCGCGTTCCGGACGGCGGGACTGGCTGCCGCCCCTCTCGGGCCCTACCTGCACGACACGAACCCGGGATCGCGCGGAGGCCGACGCCCCCGGCCGCGCTTGCCGCCCGGGCGGGCGGGCGGGCGTCAGGCTTCCGCCCGGATCTTCGGCAGCATGTCGTCGCGCACCTTCGCGACCAGCACGTCGCGCGACGGCGGCAATATGGAGATCGAGCTGATCAATCGCAGCGATGCCAGAAAGGCCTGGTTGCGATCAAAGAACGCCCGGTCTTCTGCGGGTCGACCCGCAAAGTATGCATCGAGAAAATGTTCGTAGAGACGTCGGCCCGTGGCATTGGGAATTTTCGTCACGAACTCGCAGTTCCCATGCTCCTCGTAGCCGAAGATCATCGCGATCAGACCGACATCGAAGAAATAATGACCGCGAGACAGATCGCCCAGGTCGATGATCATGGGTTCGCCGTCGCGGATCATGATGTTGCTGGTATGCAGGTCGTAATGCACGAGATTGTCGCCATCCGGGATCATCTCCAGACGCGCGGCGAGAAGCTCCACGTCGTCATCCGGGAAGATCCCGCGCAAGCCCTCGATGTCACCGCGGAGACGATCCTTGAGGTCGGGGAAGATCGACGGATCGGCCGCCTTGGAGTGGAAGGTGTGTGCAATCCGGGCCAGCAGGGCCCCGTGTTCGTCCACGCGATCCGGTGTGGCGCGGATCAGGGCACTGAAGAGTTGTGCGTCGAGCATCTCGTAGATGACGCCGGTGCGGGTCCCGCAGGTCACCACATCATAGGAGAGTGCGGTGGGCACACCGGCAATGAACGCCGCGCGCGCAAATTCCTTTTCGCGCTCCGCGACCTCCGGGGCAATGCCCTCGTTGTAGAGCTTGACGATCGTTTCGGCATCGAGCTGGAAGCACTGACCACAGACACCGGCGGAGAGCGGCTCGAGGCCGTCGATCGAGATCTCCCGCGGCTTGCGCCGCACATCGAGGATCCTGGTGAACCCCGTCACCTCGAAGACCTCGTAGACCGCGGCGGGGACATTGACGAGCGCCATCGAGCCCCCCCGCGCGGCGGTCTCGCGGGCGAGAAGCATGAAGCCCCGAAGACCGGCACTTGAGACGTAGTCGCATTCGCCGAGATCAACCAATAGCTGGCCGTTGCCCTCACCGACCCAGTCCTGCTGCAGGCTCTGGACGTTCGTTGCATCGACGCGCGACCTGAGACGAAGAACGACCGCGCCCCCCTCCATCGATTTGACAATATCCATCGTTCAGTTCCTCTGGCGGGGCAGCAACCTGAATCCGAAGCTCAACCTCGATGCAGGCTGCATTTGATTTTGTGACGGTTTGTTGCCGCAGCAACCTGATTTCACGGTCCTTTGGAGACAGATTCCCAACCTTTGGACACCGGCCGAGATCTTCGGCCGTGCATAGTGGACCTGTGCGCATTTGGCCAGATCGGCTTCGCCCGCCTCCCAGACACCGATCCGTGGCGGCCCGCGATCGCGATCGGGTCGCCTGAAGACACGGACGGCCATATCGGATACATGCGCGCTGCCATCCTCGAACCAAACCCTACCGTGGAGCGATCCGTTGCCGGGCGATACACCGCGACCGTTTCTTCGCCAGACCGCCCGCCTGAGCCGCAGGCTGCTGGGCATAGGAGGGTGCGGGGTCATCGCCACCTTGTTCCTCTGGATGTCGTGTTGCAGCCTGGCGGTCGCGGACGACGCCCCCTTCGATCTTGCCGGGCCCATGCTGGAGGTGATGGTCACCCGGGGGGGCGTCGGCCTGCCGCTGAGGCAGGTGCCCACGCTGCAGCCCGGCGATCAGATCGCCGTCCGCTTGCGCTCCACCGACCTGCCGCATGCCATCGTGGTGGTGGCCTTCCTGCGCGGTGCCGCAAACCCGCCCCCGAAGTCGTGGTTCTTCCAGGGACAGACCTGGGGCCGGCCGAGCCCGGTCACGGTTCGGGCCACCGTCCCGCCGGGCGCAGAGCAGGCCATGGTCCTCTTTGCTCCGGCGACGAGCGGGGATTTCGACACCATAGTCGATGCGGTCTCCGGACAGCCCGGGGCCTTTGTCCGGGCCTCCCAGAGCCTGAACGAGACATCCCGGGAACGGATGCGGCTGGATGCCTATGTCCGGGCGATCACGACGGCCAATGTCGAAACGCCGACATCGCTGCCGTCCCTCTCTCCGATGCTGGCCCGCAGCCTGTTGATCAAGCTCGACCCGGATTGCCTGGCCAAGAGCGTCGAACAGCAGGCCGGATGCCTCACGGAGGGGGGCCAGGGGCTCGTCCTGAGCGACGGCCGGGACGCATCGCTTGTGCAGACCCTGACAAGTGGCGTGACCGCCGACCTGGTCCAGCAGATCAGCGCGACACCCAAGGCCGGGCAGGGATATTACAGCCCGTACATCTCGTCCATCATGGACATTGCCCGGCTGCTGGACGGATTTCACACGGCGCAATACCAGTATATTCCCGCGCTCACCCTGACGGATCCGGCTCAGGATCCGGTGCGGTTGATGCTCAACACACCGCCGTCCTTCTACAACCCGAAGTCCGTGATCGTGGCCGCGCTGCCGCCGATCGTGTCGGCGAAAGGGCCAGCCTTTCGCAGTGTCGAACCCGACAAGGCAATCTGCTTTGCCGGGGAGGGTGCCGTTGTCCCCATCGAAGGGGCGCCGATCGCCTTCGCGACGGCGTTTGCGCACGATCTCGGCCTTGATCTCCATGACGGTCAGGGCCGGAGCTTCAAGATTCCCGTCGTCCTCGATCCCGCGGCAGGCGGGTTGGTCGCGAAGCGCGGCGCTGCGCGTGAGGCGGCCCCCGTCCACGGCGGGACCGCGCGGCTGGTGGGACACTGGGGTTTCGACACGTTCGAGGGGCCCGAGTTTCACCTGGATTTCAACTCGGGCGCGGGATGGCAGCTGGACGCGCGGAACGCATCGGCACTCGTCGTGGGTCAGAAGCCGGAACTGACCCTGAAGGGTGAAGGCGGAAACTGCCTGAACCATGCGGACCTCCGGCTCTCGGACGGTCGGGTGGTGCCCCTCGACGTGAAGTCCCGGGCAAGCACGACCCTCGTGCTCACGGCACCGCTCGAGGGTGCCGTGCCCGGAGATGCCGTGATCAGCCTCGGCTTCCGGGGCGGAACCGCTCCGGTCCGTGTCCCGGCCACCGTGTTTTCGCCCTTGCCGTCCGTCAAGGCCTTCCACATCCACGAGGGCGATGCGGTGGCCGTGGTCCAGGGCGACCACGTCGGGCAGATCAAGGCGCTTTCGGTATCCGGGCAACGGCTTGCACCCGTGGCGGATGGCTCGGTGCCGCCGCTTCCGGAGGGACTGGCCGCGTTTGCCGTGCCGCAGGATCTGATGACGTCACGATCCGGCCTCACCTTGCCGGTGGAGTTCATGCTGGCGGATGGGCGCAGCTTCACCCTCCCCGAGGTCATTGAACCCCGCCGTCCCGCAGCCGCCCTGCTGTCGAAGAGCGTCCTCGCGCGTCGAGACCCGACGCTCCTTCCCATCGACGTCGGGGGCAACGACCTCGCCCCCCTCGGCGCAACGGTGACCTTCTCGATCCGGGCGATCACGCCGATGACCTTTTCCAAGAAGACGGTGCTGGAACTCACCGTCGGTGACGGTCAGACGATCTCGCGTCTGACAACGCAAACGGGACTGATCCTCGAGGACGACACCACCGCGATTGCACAGATCGATACGGAAAAGGCCTTTGATCCGTCGACGCACGGGCAGCTCAGGTATCGCGTGACAGTCGACGGGGTCGCCGGAGATTGGCAGCCCGTCACGAACATCGTGAGGTTTCCCCGCATCCGGTCCTGCGACTGTGCGACGGGCCCCGGCGGAGTGTGCCATGTCCAGGGAGAGCAACTGTACCTGATCCACGCGATTGCCGCGGATGCGGCCTTCCAGTCGGCCGTCCTGGTCCCCCCCGGGCTCACGGCGGGATCGGTGACGTTTCCGTCGGGCGGCGGGCGGACCGCCCTGCTGCACCTGAGAGATCGGCCCGACGACACACTGCAGATCGGGATCGGCAGCCCGAAATAGGCACTGCCGGTGGCACCGACGCCCGTTGACCCCGGTTGGGACGGCCCCGGACGAACGGCGAGAACGTCGGGGTCACGGACCGCGCAGCCTTAAGGATTGGACGACGGATCCGCGGCGCGTCATGATCCGTGGGCTGATGTCGGCGTCGCAGACCCCTCGCGGGCCCGTGCCGCCGTCCTCCAAGGCCCTGCGACCCCACCCGACCGGAAGCCCCATGACCGCTGCGACCCGCTATCCCCGGCTGTTCACCCCGCTGGACCTCGGCTTCACCACCCTGAAGAACCGGGTGCTGATGGGCTCCATGCACACGGGCCTCGAAGAGACCGAGCACGGCTTCGAGCGGCTGGCGGCCTATTATGCGGAGCGCGCCCGGGGCGGTGTCGGCATGATCATCACGGGCGGCATCCCGCCGAACTTCGAGGCCATGGGCGGCGGGGCAAAGCTATCCACCCGCGAGGAGGCCACCGAGCACCGGATCGTCACCGAGGCGGTCCACGCCGCCGATCCCGACGTGAAGATCGTCATGCAGATCCTGCATTCCGGCCCCATGGCACGGACACCGCACTGCGTCGGCCCCTCCACGGTGAAGTCCCGGGTCTCGCCCTTCGTGCCCAATGCCCTGGACGAGGCGGGGATCGAGAAGCAGCTGGACGACTTCGCCAACTGTGCAGCCATGGCGAAGCTCGCGGGCTATGACGGGGTCGAGATCATCGGATCGGCGGGTTACCTGCTGTCCACCTTCCTCGTGGAGCGCACCAATCAGCGCGACGACCAGTGGGGCGGCAGCTGGGAGAACCGCAAGCGCTTCCCGCTGGAGGTGGTGCGCCGGGTCCGGGCCGCGGTCGGCGACCACTTCATCGTCATCTTCCGCATCGCCGCCATGGACATGCTGCAGGACGGGCTGGCCTGGGAGGAGGTCGTCGACCTTGCCAAGGGGGTGGAAGCGGCCGGCGCGACCATCATCAGCACCCACTTCTGCTGGCACGAGGCCCAGGTGCCCACCATTGCCACCATGGTGCCGCGCGCCGCCTTCACCTGTGTCACCGGGCGCCTGCGCAAGGCGCTCACCGTTCCCGTCATCACCTCCAACCGGATCAACATGCCGGGCGTGGCCGAGGCGGTGCTGGCCCGCGGCGACGGGGACCTGATCAGCATGGCCCGGCCGATGCTCGCGGACCCGTTCCTGGTGCAAAAGGCCCTCGAGGGCCGCGAGGACGAGATCAACACCTGCATCGCCTGCAACCAGGCCTGCCTGGATCATACCTTCTCGGGCCAGGTCTCCAGCTGCCTCGTCAATCCCCGCGCCTGCAACGAGACCCTGCTCGACGAGACGCCCAGCCCCCGGCCCGGGCGCGTGGCGGTGGTCGGCGCGGGTCCGGCAGGCCTTGCCTATGCCGTCGAGGCCGCGAAGCGCGGGCACAAGGTCACGCTCTATGATGCGGCCAGCGAGATCGGCGGCCAGTTCAATCTGGCAAGGCGCATCCCCGGCAAGGAGGAGTTCAGCGAAACCCTGAGATATTTCCGCAGGATGATCGAGGTCCACGGGATCGCGCTGCACCTCGACACCCCGGTGGATGCCGCCCGGCTCAAGCAGGGCGGATATGACCGGATCGTGCTGGCCACGGGCATCGTGCCCCGCAAGCCGGACCTGGACGGCATCGATCACCCCAAGGCCGTCAGCTATATCGACGTCATTCTGGGCCGGGTGCCGGTCGGTCAGCGGGTGGCCATCATGGGTGCCG
>DAINBM010000037.1:0-11835 GCA_036732965.1 Caulobacteraceae bacterium
GCCGGGGTGCGACGCCCCGGTGCGAGGCCCCGGTGCGCCGACCGTCAGACCTCGACCCTGATCGGCCCCTCGGCCCGGCCATGGACGAACTGGTCCACATAGGCGTTGCCGGAATGGTCGATGTCCGCCGCCGGGCCGCGCCAGACGATCTTGCCCTTGTGCAGCATGGCGATCTCGTCGCCGATCTTGCGCGCCGAGGCCATGTCGTGGGTGATCGAGACCGCCGTGCAGCCCAGCCGCTTCACCTGCTCGACGATCAGGTCGTTGATCACGTCGGCATTGATCGGGTCGAGGCCGGTGGTGGGCTCGTCGAAGAAGATGATCTGCGGCGCAGCGACCACGGCCCGGGCGAGGCCGGCGCGCTTCTGCATGCCGCCGGACAGCTCGATCGGATAGAGGTTGGCCACGGAGGCGGGCAGCCCCACCCGGGCCAGGGCCTCGATGGCCCGTTCCCGCGCCTCCTTGCGGGGCACCTTGTCGGCATTGATCAGGCGGAAGGCCACGTTCTCCCAGATGGTCAGGCTGTCGAACAGGGCGGCTCCCTGGAACAGCATGCCGAAGCGGGCATTGTGCCGCGCCCGGTCGGCGGCGGAGGTGAGGTTGGCCGTGTCCTCCCCGTCCACGAACACCTGGCCGGCGTCGGGGGCCATCAGGCCGATGGCGATCTTGATGGTCACCGACTTGCCCTGGCCGGAGCCGCCGATGATCACCAGGGACCGGCCCCGGGCCACGGGGATGTCGACGCTGTCCAGCACCACCTTCTGGCCGAAGGCCTTGCGCACGCCGCGCAGCTCGAGCATGGGGGTTTCAGGTGCGCTCATGGCTATTTCGCCGAGAAGAGGCTGGTGAGGATGTAGTCGGCGGCGAAGACCAGGATCGCCGCGGACACCACGGCATGGGTGGTGGCCCGGCCCACGCCCCGGGCGCCGCCGGATGCGTTGTAGCCGTGATAGGCCCCCATCAGGGCCACGATGAAGCCGAACACCGCCGCCTTGATCAGACCGCTCTGGATGTCCCAGCTGGTGAGGAAGTTCCAGGTGTTCTGCACATAGAGGGGGCCGGAGAAGCCCAGCGTCTGGGTGGCCACCAGGAAGCCGCCCGCCACCCCGATCGTGTCCGCCACTGCGGTCAGCAGGGGCAGGGTCAGGACCGCAGCAATGAGCCGGGGGGCCACCAGATAGCGGAACGGGTCGGTGGACAGGGTATGGAGGGCATCCAGCTGCTCGGTGGCACGCATGGCCCCGATCTCGGCCGCGATGGCGGCGGAGACCCGGCCCGCCAGCATCAGGGCGGCCAGCACCGGGCCCAGCTCCCGGGTGATGCCCAGAGCCACGATCTGCGGCATGATCTGCTCGGCATTGAAGCGGCCGCCGCCGGTATAGATGTTGAGGGCCAGAGCCGCGCCGGTGAAGACCGCGGTCAGGCCGACCACGGGCAGGCTGAGATAGCCGATGGCGACCACCTGCCGGGCCATCTGGCCACCGAACCACGGGGTGGAGACACTGGCCGCGATGCCCCGGCCGGCGAAGATCGCCACGGAGCCGGCCGTGCGCAGCAGTCCCAGGGTGGAGCGGCCCACCGCCTGCACCGGATTCATTCTGGCGTCTCTCCAAGATAGACCCGGGGCACGCGGGCGGCGATGCGGGTCAGAAGCTCGTATGACACGGTTCCGGCGATGCGGGCCACCGTATCGATGGCCAGATGGGGGCCGAACATCTCCACCCGCTGCCCCGGAGCAGCGTCGGCGACCTCGGTCACATCCATTGCGATCAGGTCCATGGAGATCCGGCCCAGCAGGGGGCAGTGTCGCCCTGCCAGCCAGCCATAGCCTCCGGGGCTGAAGCTGCGCAAGACGCCGTCGGCATAGCCCAGCGCGATCACGGCAAGGCGTAGCGGCCGGTCCACAGTGAAGGTCGCGCCATAGCCCACCGTCTCGCCGGGCCGCAGGCTGCGCACCTGCAAAATGGGGGCGTCGAGGGTGACCACGGGCAGGATCCGGGGATCGGGCACATCGAACGGGCCGCCGCCATAGAGGCTGATGCCCGCCCGGATCATGTCGAAGCTGTAGTCTCGGGCCTGGAACGCGGCACCGGAACTGGCGAGGCTCCGCCGGGCCTCCGGAAAGCGGCTGGCCGCCGCCACGAACCGGTCCCGCTGCACGAGGTTCATCGGATGATCGGCCACGCCCCCGCAGGCGAGGTGGCTGAGCACGAGATCGACGTCGAGCCGGTTCAGCCGCCCGGGCGCGTCCGCCAGGGCGGCGGCCTCCTCCGGACGCAGGCCAAGCCGGTTCAGGCCCGTGTCGATGTGCAGGGCGCAGGGCAGACGCCCGCCCCTGGCGGCCGCCGCGCTCCAGTGCTCCACCTGGTCGAGACCGTTCAGCACCGGCACCAGGTCGTGGGTCGCAAGGCGGGGCGCAGCACCCAGGGGGCAGCCATCGAGCACATAGATGCGCGCCGGGCGGGCGGGACCGAGGGCCGTGCGCAGATTCACGCCTTCGGACGCCCGGGCGACGAAGAAGGTGCGGGCCCCCTCCGCCCAGAGGCGCCGGGCGACGGGGCCGGCACCGGTCCCGTAGGCATCGGCCTTCACCACCGGCCCAGTCTCTGCCGACGGGCCCCGGGCGCGGATGGCGTGGTAATTCGCGGCCAGCGCGTCGAGATCGACGGTCAGCCAAGGCTCTGAGGGATCGGGCGGATTTCGCGTCACGGCCCGGGGCTTAGCATCTGCGCTGGGCCGGGGCGAGAGGGTGGAGGCGGGCAGGGGGGGGCTGGCTGCGGTTTTCGGGTCAGCCCGGCACCAGGCCCAGGAACGCGATCAGATCCGCCGCCGGAATGAAGAAGTTCAGTCCCGTCACGACGCCCCCGCGGATGCCGCTGACGGTCAGGCCGATCACCCGACCCTGCTCGTCCACCAGGGGGCCCCCACTCCCGCCGGGATTCACCGTGGCATCGCTCTGCAGGTAGGCATAGCCCTTGATGTGCGGCCGGCCGGAGAGCACCCCGCGGGTCACGGTCCCCTGCAGCGCCTTGTCCAGCGGCGTTCCGACGGCAAAGACCACCGCACCGGTCTTGGGGGCGGTCCCCATCAGCTGCAGGGGTGTGCGGCCGCGGCTGTTTGTGCGGATGAGGGCCACGTCCCGTCCGGCATGAATGCGGACGACCTCGCCATCTGTTTCGGTGCCGTCGAACCAGCGCAGCTTCACCCGCGGCGCATCCCCCACCACATGGGCGGCCGTGACCACATAGCCGTCACGGGAAATCAGCACGCCACTGCCGGTCCCGAGGCCGGAGACAATCTGCACCGTCGATTGGGGTGTCTCGTTGATCGGAACGGTGCTGGCGGCATCCGCGACCGCGATCTTCAGCGGCCTGAGGTCGGTCGGCGGTGCGACCACCGCGTCGTCCGCCAGAGCGGTGCCGACCAGGTTGGAGCGGACTTCGGGCGACTGCCATAGCTTTTCGGCATTGGCCCGGAAGGCCTTGGACAGGGCCACGGTCGCCCCGCCGGCGACGGCTGGATCCACCGTGACGGTGGCGGAGGTCGCGACCCTTGCCACCACCGACTTGTCGAGGATCGAGAACAGTTGCCAGTCCACCGCCAGGTCCACCGTGGCGCGCTGCAGCCCGTTCGACTGGGTGCAGATCTTCGAGTGGCTGGAGGTGATCACGCCGGCCACGTCATAGTCCGGGGTGGAACCGGCCTGGTTGAACAGGTCGTCGGAGGCGCTGACATAGGCGATGTTCTGCTCGATGGCGGCGTCCCGCGCCATGGCCTCGAAGCTCAGTGAGGTGGGGCCCGTCAGGGTCGGGCGACCGCCGTTGGACGTGACGGGCGGGATCGCGGCGCAGTCCCATCCCGACAGCCTTTCGACGACCGTCTCGCCCAGCGGAATGGACAGGACCACCTTGGTCAGTTTCACCCGCTTCTGGACGGCGACAGGTGCCGCCCCGGCACGGTCCAGCGGGGCCAGCAGCGCGGCCACGAACGCGACCAGCAGAAGCGCGACAACATGACGCATGGCCAGACCTGACTCCCGATTTCGGGTCCGAGGACCTTCAATACGGGCATCTAGCCAGCAAGATATTGCGACGTAAAGTCATAATTGTTCTGAGAAATTACAACTTACCGATGCGTTATCTGTGCCGTGGTCACCGGTCGTGCAGCACTTCCCGGGCGGCATTGCGGCCCGGAATGCCGGTGACGCCGCCGCCGGGATGCGACCCCGCACCGCACATGTAGAGCCCCTTCAGCGGCCCGCGATAGGCCCCGTGGCCCAGCATCGGCCGGGCGGAGAACATCTGGTCGAGGCTGAGCTTGCCGTGGAAGATGTCCCCGCCGACCAAGCCGAAGCGGCGCTCCAGATCCAGCGGCGTGAAGGCGATCCGTCCCAGGACCGAGGCCTTGAAGCCGGGCGCGTAGCTGTCCACCGTGTCGATGACCAGGTCCGCCACCTCGTCCCGGTGGTCGTCCCACGATCGTCCGCCCGGCAGGGTCGGGGCGAACTGCTGGCAGAACAGGCTCGCCACGTGCTGGCCGGGAGGGGCGAGGCTGTCATCGAGGGTGGAGGGGATCAGCATCTCCACGATGGGCTTCCGCGACCAGCCCAGCTTGCGGGCATCGTCCCAGGCCTCGTCCATGTAGGCCAGGGTCGGGGCCATGATGATCCCGGCGGTCAGGTGATCGCCCGGGCCCGGCAGGCAGGTGAAGTTGGGCAGTTCGCTCAGGGCCACGTTCATCCGGAAGGTGCCGGAGCCGGAGCGGAAGTTGGCGATACGGTGCCGGAAGGTCTCGGGCAGGGCCTCGGACGGGATCAGCCGCTCGTACAGCACCTTCGGGTGGACATTGGAGATGACCTTGTGCGCCCGGTGGGTGGTGCCGTCCGCCATCCGCACGCCCACCGCCGCGCCATGCTCCACCAGCACCTCCGCCACCTCGGCGTCGGTTCGGATGTCCACGCCGGCCTCGCGGCAGGCACGGGCCATGGCCTGGGTGATGGCCCCCATGCCGCCGATGGCATGGCCCCAGGCCCCCGGCACGCCGTTCACCTCGCCGAACACGTGGTGCAGCAGCACATAGGCCGAGCCCGGCGTATAGGGGCTGGCAAAGTTGCCGACGATGGAGTCAAAGCCCAGCACGGCCTTGATCGGATCGCTCTCGAACCACTCGTCCAGCCATTCCCCGGCACTGCGGGCGAACAGGTCGAGGAGGTCGCGCTGGCCCTCGATGTCCAGCTTGTTCATCTGGAAGGCCAGCTGGGCGGCGTTGAGGATGTCCATCAGCCCGCCCTTGGGGCTGGGGGGCGTGGCGTGCAGGATGTTGCGCAGGGCCGGAACGATCCGGTCCAGGCGCTCGCCGTATTTCACATAGGCATCGGCGTCCTTTGGACTGAACTTGGAGATCTCCGCCCGGTCCGCCTCGGCCCCGCGGCCGGTGAGCAGGTAGCGGCCGTCCTCGGTGGGCAGGAAGTTGGACGCCTTGCGCAGCACGCAGGTCAGGCCGTGGCGCGGCAGGTCCATCTCGCGGATCACGTCGGGGGCGAGCAGGCTGACCGTGTAGGCGGCCATGGAATTGCGGAATCCCGGGTGGAACTCCTCCGTCACCGCCGCGCCGCCGACCACCTCCCGGCGTTCCAGCACCAGCACCTTGCGACCGCGCCGGGCCAGATAGAAGGCGCAGACCATGCCATTGTGCCCACCGCCGACGATCACGGCATCATAGGGGGTCCCGTGGACGGGCGTGGGGCTGGCGGTCATGGCGGAGGTCCAAGGCTGGGATCACGGAGGGGCTGAATGCCCCCATTCCGGACCCGGATGCAAGGGGCGGTCCGCCGCGACTACTCGTCCCCGCCGGTGTTGTAGCTGTTGTAACGGCTGTCCCGGGCCAGGTTGCCGAACCGGGTGACGTTCTCGTCGAAGCTCAGCTTCACCGTGCCGATCGGGCCATGACGCTGCTTGCCGATGATGACCTCGGCGACGTTGCGCAGCACGTCCATCTCGTCCTGCCAGGCCAGGTGCTCTGGGGTGCCTTCCCGGGGCTCGGCCCGGCCCTTGTAGTAGCTTTCCCGGTACACGAACATGACGGCGTCGGCGTCCTGCTCGATGGAGCCGGATTCCCGCAGGTCCGACAGCTGGGGCCGCTTGTCCTCCCGGGCCTCCACCTGGCGGGAGAGCTGGGAGAGGGCGATGACCGGCACCGCCAGCTCCTTGGCGAGGGATTTCAGGCCCATGGTGATTTCGCTCACCTCCTGCACCCGGCCCTCGCCCTTCTTGTTGTCCGAGGCGGTGACGAGCTGGAGGTAGTCGACCACGATCAGGTCCAGCCCCACCTGGCGCTTCAGTCGCCGCGCCCGGGCGGTGAGCTTGGAGATCGAGATGCCGCCGGTGGCGTCGATGTAGAGGGGGGCCTCCTGGATCTCCAGGGCCGCATCCCGGACCCGGCCGAACTCGGACTTGTCGATCTCGCCCTTCCGCAGACGGTCGGACGACACGCCGGACGCATCGGCCAGCAGACGCATGGCCAGCTGCTCCGCCGACATTTCCAGGGAGAAGAAGGCCACCACCCCGCCATTGACGGTCTTGCGGGAGCCGTCCGGCTGAGGCTCCCACGCATAGTTGCGGGCGACGTTGAAGGCGACATTGGTGGCGAGCGCCGTCTTGCCCATGGACGGGCGGCCGGCGACGATCAGCAGGTCGGACGGGTGCAGACCGCCCAGCTTCTGGTCCAGGTCGATCAGGCCGGTGGAGAGGCCTGCCAGCTTCCCGTCCCGCCCGAAGGCCGCGGCGGCCATCTGGACGGCCCCTTCGAGGGCCTCGGCGAAGCTCTGGAAGCCGGAGGAGGCGGTCCCGCTCTCCGCCAGGGAGTACAGCTTCTGCTCGGCGCTTTCGATCTGGTCGCGGGCGTCGCGCTCCACATCCGCGGCAGCCGCCACGGCGATGTCGCCACCGATGCGGATCAGTTCCCGCCGCATGGCGAGGTCGTAGATCACCCGGGCATAGTCCCCGGCATTGGCGGCCGGGGGGGCGCGGCTCATGAGGTCCGCCAGATAGCGCAGCCCGCCCATGTCCTCGAAGGCCGGATCCCGACGGAACCGCTCCTGCAGCACGATCGGCTCGGCCAGCTGGCCCTTGCGGATGTACTCCTCCATGGCGTCAAACAGGCGCTGGTGGAACGGTTCGTAGAAGTGCGCCCCGGTCAGCTTGTCCGTCAGCCGCTCATAGGCCGCGTTGTCATAGAGAATGCAGCCCAGCAGCGCCTGTTCCGCCTCGATGTTGCAGGGCGCGCGGGACGCCGACAGGTCGGTGTCGTCGGTCAGGGTAAGGGATCGGGCAGGTACGGACATGGTATCCTGCATATCCCATTCGACGGGCCGGGGCGTCAGCCCCCGACGAATCGCTCACAGGAAATTCCGATGCTGGGGACAAGTTGTCCCGGCCTGCAATGCCGGTGCCGCGCGAGCCACTGGACAGACCCGGCAAAGCCCCTGATCCTTTTCCGTACGGCTCGATCCGAGCGGCAGGTCCGTCACGAGGGGGGCGATTTGCGATCCAGCACCTGGCAGAGCGGACCCGTCCGGCTCGCGATTCTCCTGGTGGGGCTGGGGGGATGGTCCCTGGCACAGGCCGCGCCGGTCCCCCGGCCCGCGGCCCCGGCCTCGCCGCAGGCCTTGCCCGCCGCGACGCCGCCACAGCCGGTGACGGCGGCAGGCCTGCCGTCTCTGGGCGAGCCCCAGGACCGGGCCTATCCGGGCCTGATCGCCCTGACGGTCGATGTCTCTGACCTCGATCATCATGCTTTCCACGTGGCAGAGTCCGTTCCCGTGCCGGCCTCCGTCGGCGGAGCCGGCAGTTCCGGCGAGGTCGTGCTGCTGCTGCCCAAGTGGTTGCCGGGCAACCATGCGCCCACCGGGCCCCTGGCCGGTCTGGCAGGGCTGTCGTTCCGAGCCGACGGCAAGGGGCTGGCCTGGACCCGCGATCCGGTCGAGACCTATGCGTTCCACGTGACGGTGCCGACGGGAACGACGTCGATCGAGGCCGATTTCGACCTCCTGACCCCCACCGATCCCAAGGACGGTCGGGTGGTGATCGCGCCGGGCATGGTGGATCTGCAGTGGAGCAGTGTCGTTCTCTATCCCCAGGGCTATTTCAGTCGCGGCGTGACCGTGGCCCCCCGGCTGGTGCTGCCGACGGGGTGGAAATACGCCACCGCGCTCGAGACCGACAGTCCGGGCCCTGACGGGGTGAGGTTTCGTCCGACGGATCTCGAGACCCTGGTGGACTCGCCGGTCCTGGCCGGGGCGAATGCCGCCCAGATCGATCTCGATCCCGGCGGGCCCGTCCCCGTCCGGCTGAACATCTTCGCCGACCGGCCCGAGTCCATGGTCCTGCGGGCGGACCAGCTGGCGGCACATCGCAATCTGGTGCGGGAGGCCTATCGCCTGTTCGGCAATCACCGTTTCGACCACTATGACTTCCTGATGGCCCTGTCGGACCAGATCAGCCCCGTGGGTCTGGAGCACGCCCGCTCCAGCGAGGACGGGGTGCCGCTGCGCTATTTCAGCGACTGGGAAAAGCTGGCGGCCGAGCGGGACCTGCTGCCCCACGAGTTCACCCATAGCTGGAACGGCAAGTTCCGGCGTCCGGCCGACCTCTACACCGCCACCTTCGACACGCCGATGCGGGACAGCCTGCTGTGGGTCTACGAGGGGCAGACCCAGTACTGGGGCCGGGTGCTGGCCGCCCGGTCCGGTCTGGTGACCCGGCAGCAGGCGCTGGACATGCTGGCCCAGGACGCCGCAGCCTACGAGGCGCGGATCGGGCGGCGCTGGAGACCTCTGCAGGACACGGTCAACGAGCCGATCATTGGCTACAAGGTCCCCAAGGTCTGGCCGAGCTGGCAGAGGAGCACCGACTATTATGTCGAGGGTGCGCTGATCTGGCTGGACGTGGACACCCTGATCCGGGAGCAGACCCGGGGACAGCGCTCGCTGGACGACTTCGCGCGGGCCTTCTTCGGCGCGGGCGCGGGGGAGGGGACGGCGGTTCGCACCTATGTCTTCGAGGATGTGGTGCAGGCGCTCGACGCGGTTCTGCCCTATGACTGGGCAGGCTTCCTGCGGGCCCGGCTGGACCGGTTCGGCGCGGGCGCATCGCCCCCGCTGGACGGCCTGGCCCGGGGCGGGTATCGCCTGGTCTATACCGATCTGCCCAATGACAGCTTCCGGCTCGACGAGGCCCGCCGCCACGGATGTGACCTGACCTTCTCCCTCGGGCTGAGCGTTGACCAGCATGGTCTGGTCCGCGAGGTGACATGGGAAGGGCCCGCCTATCAGGCCGGGCTGGCCCCCGGTGCAACCCTGGTGGCGCTGAACGGGGTTGCCTTCGATCCCGAGACCCTGAAGGAGGCCGTCCGCGCCGCCCGAACGGAGGGATCGCCCCCCCTGGAGTTCATCGTGCGCACAGGGGACATCTTCCGGATCGTGCACATCGCCTATCACGGGGGGCTTCGCTATCCCCGTCTGGAGCGGGATCCGGCCGTGCCCGCGCGGCTCGACGACATCCTCGCCCCCCATGCCCGGCGCGGGGAGGGGGGCTGATCGGGGGCAGACCCCGACGACCGGCCCGCGGTATCAGGTCCGCGGGGCGGCAAGGTCCCCACGGCCTTGCAGGGCAAGTGCCGCGCCCCGCCGGATCTCGCTCGGCGTGGCACCGGCCTTGGTCCGCATGAAGCGGGACAGGGCCGAGCTGTCGGCAAAGTGCAGCAGCTCGGCGATCTCCGCGGCACTCAGACGGGAGTGACGGAGATATTTCTCCGCAAGCTCGATGCGCACGGCATCCACGATTCCCTGAAACGAGGCTCCGCGACGCTTCAGGCGCAGCTGCAGGGTGCGGGAGCAGACCCCGATCTCCGCCGCCACGGCCGGCAGGTCGAACCGGCCGGACGGCAGCAGGGCCCGCACCGCCAGCTCCACCCGGACCTCGTCGCACGGCGCCTCGCCCGGCGTCTGCAGACGCAGGGAGGCCGCCATCGCCCGGTAGGCCCGGTCATTGCGATCGCGCATGGGCTTCAGCGCCGCCGCCCGGTCCGGCAGGAGGGCGTTCCGGTCCTGATCGAACAGCACCATGTCGCCGAACACCTGCCGATGGGCCGTCAGATCGGCGGGCGGAGCGTGGCGGAACTGGACCGCCGCCGGCCGCCAGCCGGGACCGAAGCTGGAGCGGAGTTCAAGGCAGAAGCTGGCGAGGCCCAGCTCGATGCTCTGGCGCGTCGACACCGAACCCGGAACCCGGAGGTCGTAGCTCAGGGCGAGGTTGGCGTCCTCCTCCTCCAGGCGGATCACGGTCAGGCTGGAGAAGTAGCCCATGTGTCCGCAGATGTCGCTCAGGGCGTCGCGCACCGAGCCGGCGCTGCGGGCCAGCACCCAGATGGGGCCCAGGATCTGCAGGCCCTGTCGACGGGCCAGCCGCAGGCCGAAATCCTCGGCCCCGCAGTGCATGGCCGCGAGCTCGAAATAGGAGGTCAGCGCCTCCCCGTCGATGGACATGTCCGGATCGGTGAAGGCTGCGGCGGGAAGCCCGGCGGCGCGCGCCACCCGGTCCGGTGCCCCGCCCAGCTCGGAGATCAGATTGTGACATCCGCGCAACGCAATGCTCTTTACCATCCCGCTGATCATGTCCGGCCCTCTCTTGCGCAAAACGTCATGCGCATTGCGCAAATTGTCAAACTTTATTGAGAGATGCTGTCCTAGAGTATCTGGGTGAGACCCTGCTTCGAACCTTGGGTGGCCCAAGGATTCGCTGCATTGCAACAGAGACGTTGTTGCGGTGCGGGGCGGGGACTCGCCGGTCGGGAGAGGGCTGCGTCTCCCGGGCGTCGGTCATGCAGACAAGAAAATTCAAAACGCGTCGCGTCAATGCGGGCGCCTTCAGGGGGAATGTCTATGGGAACGGGTAAGGGTATGCGTGGTCTGTGGCTCGCGGGGGCGTCGATGACGGCGCTCGTGATGGCGTCTCCGGCCTTTGCAAGCGACGCGGCGGCCGACGCAGCCGCCGCCACCACCAAGGGTGCGGACACCGTCCAGGAAGTCGTGGTGACCGCCGAAAAGCGTTCCGTGAACATCCAGCAGGTGCCGGTCGCCGTGACCGCCTTCACCGCCAAGGAGCGGGCCCTGATCGGGATCAACTCCGTTCAGGACATGACCAACTTCACGCCGGGCCTGACCTATTCCAGCCAGCTGGACCGTCCGGTCATGCGCGGTCTGGCGCGGACCACCAACATCTACCTGGCCGACAGCTCCGTCGGCGTCTACGACAACGACCTGTTCACCAACTCGACCTTCCTCGCCGGCCGGTCCGACATGATCGTGGACCAGGTGGAAGTGCTGCTCGGCCCGCAGAACACCCTGTATGGCCGCAACTCCATCGGCGGTGTCATCAACACCCAGTCGCGGCGTCCCTCGAGCACCTTCGGCGGTGAAGTGCGTGCGGCGGTGGGCAACTACGAATATTCCAAGTTCGAGGCCACCGTCACCGGTCCGACCTTCATCCCGGACGTCAATTTCCGTCTGAGCGGCTACAACGTCGATCAGGACAAGGGCTACTTCAAGAACCTCAGCGGCAAGTCCTTCGGTGAAGTCCACCACGATCCGTATGTCGAGCTCCAGCTGGAGCGGAAGACGGACAAGGACGACATCTGGTTCATGGCCTATGGCCTGGCCTTCAACAACGACCGGGGCGGCCCCGGGGCCCTGCTGGGGATCCCCTCCGTCGGCGCCTACGACACCCGTCTGGTCGGCGCCAACACCCTGTTCTACAACCCGCAGGCGGCCTTCGGCCA
>DAINBM010000038.1:0-11730 GCA_036732965.1 Caulobacteraceae bacterium
AAGGGAAGGACGCCCGTGTCCACGATCAAGCCGCGCCTGTCGCTCCTGCGTCTCATCGAGATGAACCTGGGCTTTCTCGGCCTTCAGTTCAGCTTCGGCCTGCAGCAGGGCAACATGGGCCCCATCTACAGCTACCTCGGGGCGCACGAGGCCGACCTCCCGATCCTGCAGCTGGCAGGCCCCATGACAGGCCTGCTGATCCAGCCCCTGGTGGGGGCCCTGTCGGACCGGACCCTGTCCCCCTGGGGCCGTCGGGCGCCCTATTTCGTGGCCGGGGCCGTCCTGTGCTCCCTCGGCCTGCTGGCCATGCCGTTCAGCAACAGCCTGCTGATGGCCGCCAGCCTCCTGTGGATCCTCGATGCCGGCAACAACACCACCATGGAGCCCTATCGCGCCTATGTCAGCGACCGGCTGAACACCGACCAGCAGGGCGCCGGGTTCCTGATCCAGGCGGCCTTCACCGGCCTTGCGCAGATGCTCGCCTTCCTGACCCCGTCGCTGCTGGTGGGGGTGCTGCATGTGGACGTGAACGCCGTCGACGCCCACGGCATCCCGCAGACCACGCACATTGTCTTCCTCGCCGGGGCGGTCCTGTCGATCGTCACCATCCTGTGGTCCGTGCTGCGGGTCCGGGAACTGCCCCTCAGCGCCGACGAGACCGCGGCGATCCGCGCCCTGCCCAAATCCCTCCTCGCGACCCTGCGCGAGATCTTCGATGCCATCCGCGAGATGCCGATGGCCATGCGCCGCCTGGCCGTGATGAGCCTGTTCCAGTGGTACGGCATGGCCGCCTACTGGGGCTATGTGATCTATTCCATCGGCCGATCGGTGTTCCACACGGCGGATCCGCACAGCGAGGGCTTTCGCCGCGCCGTGCTGGCCAATGGCGAGATGGCGGCGTTCTACAATGCCGTGGCCTTCGTCGCGGCCTTTGCCCTCATCCCCGTGTCCAGGCGGTTCGGCGCCGGGCGGGTGCATGCCGCCTGCCTGACCCTGGCGGGGCTGGGGATCATGGCCATTCCCGGGATGGAGGACCGGACGCTGCTGTTCCTGCCCGCGGCGGGCGTGGGACTGGGCTGGGCCAGCATCATGGGCAATCCCTATGTGGTCCTGGCCAATGCCATTCCGCCAGGGCGCACGGGGGTCTACATGGGGATCTTCAACATGATGATCGTCATCCCCATGCTGCTGATCGCGGCGACCCTGCCCTTCTATTACGGCCCGGTGATGGGCAGCGATCCGCGCAATGTCCTGCGGCTGGCCGGTGTCCTGCTGGTGGCTGCGGCCGTGGCGGCCCTGTGGATCCCGACGGACAAGGACGCATGATCCGGCCTGCCGACGCCGGCGTGGCGGAGTCTGACTGGCTGATCCTGCACGGGCAGGACTGCACGGCGGTGCTGGAGCGTGCCGATCCCGGCCCGCCCCTGTGGCGCTACTGGGGGCCGCGCCTGCCCGACGACGTGCGGCCGGAGGCGGCGCTGGCGCTGACCCGCCCCCTGCCCTCCTTCTCCCTCGACGCCGAGCAGCCGCTGAGCCTGTGTCCCCTGTTCGGGGTGGGCGGCTTCACCGCCCCGGCCCTGTCCGCGCATCGGTCCGGCCGGGACTTCGCCCACGCCGTCACCGCCTGCGAGATCACCTGGACCGTTCCGGGCCGGGCCCTGGTCTGTCGCCTGACCGACGCGGTGGCGGGTCTCGAGGTGGAGATCCGGCTGACCCTGCTGGAGGCGGCCTCGACCCTGACCCTCGGCACGACCGTCACCAATATCGGCGACGGCCTTGTGGATATCGGCTGGCTGGCCGCCGGCGTGATCCCCCTGCCGCCTCAGGCCTGCGAGGTCCGCACGGTGACCGGCCGCCACAATGCCGAGTTCCTGCCCACCTGCGACCGGCTGGGACGCAATGGCTGGTCCCGCGAGAACCGCCGCGGCCTGACCTCCCACGACCGGTTCCCCGGTGCCGTGGTCCTGACGGACGGGTGCGGCGCCCACGCCGGCACCGCCTACGGCGCGCAGCTGGCCTGGTCCGGCAACTCCGTCCAGCGGATCGAGTGGATCGATGACGGCCGCTGGCAGTGGCAGCTCGGGGAAGGGCTGGCACCGGGCGAGGTCCGCCTGGGGCCGGGCGAACACCTCACCTCGCCGGAGGTGCTGGTCACCTGCTCGCCCCGTGGCCTCGACGGGGTGGCGCAGAACTTCCATGCCGCCATACGGGACCGGTCGGACTGGCCGGGCGGCGTGATGCCCCCGCGCAAGGTGCACCTGAACACCTGGGAGGGGTTCTATTTCCGCCACCGGCTGGATGAGCTGAAGGCCCTGGCCGACGCTGCCGCCGAGGTCGGGGTGGAGCGGTTCGTGCTCGATGACGGCTGGTTCCACCGCCGGGACGACGACACCACATCCCTGGGCGACTGGTGGCCGGACGCGGCCAAGTATCCCGAGGGCCTGGCCCCCCTGGCCGAGCATGTCACGGCGCTGGGCATGGACTTCGGCCTGTGGGTCGAGCCGGAAATGGTCAATCCGGACAGTGACCTCTACCGCACCCATCCGGACTGGGCCCTGCATCTGGACGGCCGTCCGCGGATCACCGCCCGCAACCAGCTGGTGCTGGACCTGGCCCGGGCGGAGGTGCGGAGCTATCTGCTGGACCGGATCGGCAGCCTGCTCGACACCCTGCCCATCGCCTATCTGAAGTGGGATCACAACCGGGACCTGACCACCGCCGGTCACCGCGGCCGGGCGGCCTATCACGGCCAGGTGGCGGGGGCCTACGCCCTGCTGGACGCCTTCCGCGCCCGCTGGCCCGGCGTGGAGATCGAAGCCTGTGCCGGAGGGGGCGGACGGATCGACGCGGGCATCGCCACCCGGACCCACCGCTTCTGGACCAGTGACTGCATCGATGCGGTGTCCCGCACGGGCATGCAGTCCGGCTATCTGCAGTTCATGCCGCCGGAGCGGATGGGATCCCATGTGGGCACCGCCCCCGCCCACTCCACCGGCCGCAGCCAGTCTCTGGACTTCCGGGCGGCGGTGGCCATGACCGGCCATCTGGGGGTGGAGTTCGACGTCTGCCGCCTGCCGCAGGATGACCGGGCCCGGCTGGCCGCGTGGATCGCCTTCTACAAGACGCACCGGGACCGGTTGCATGCGGGCCGCGTCTGGCGGGGTGAGGCCGGGGACGGTCTCGTCTGGCAGGCGCACGGGGACGCGGCGGACGGGCTCTTGCTGTTCGTCTATCGTCTGGCCCCCGCCGGGCAGAAATATGCGCCCCCGATCCGCCTGCCCATGCTGGCGGGCGCCGGGACCGTCCGGGTGCGCCACCTGCACCCGGAGGGGCTCGCGCCGCAGCCCACCGGGCGTGCCCCCTGGTTCGACCGGCTGGACGGGGATGGGATGACCGTCTCGGGGGACTGGCTCGCCGCCAGCGGGCTGCCGGTCCCCGTCCTGACCGCCGAAACCTGCATGATCTACAGCCTCTCCAAGGACCCGAACTGAATGGACGACGTCCCTGCCGCCCGCCCCGTCGCTGACCGCAGTGCCACCCTGCAGACGGCGACATGGTGCCCCGAGCACATCCGCCGCATCGATCCGGCCACGGCACCCCGGGTCCCCCGGGTGCTGCCGCAGGCGGTGCATCGGCTGGGCCCCGATATGGATGCCTGGGATGCCTGGCCCGTCCAGCGGATCACCGGCGAATCCGCCGTGCTGGGAGGGGCGGAGCTGTGGATGACCCTGGCCGCGCCGGTGGCCGAGGATCCCAACCAGCGCCATCAGCGGGCGCGGATCCACCTGATCCGCCCCCGCCCCGACGGGGGCTGGCGCGACCTCGGCCCCGCCCTGGCGGACGGCTTCAGCCCGGGGGTCTGCGAATGGTCCGGTTGTGCGGTCTGGCGTCCAGACAGCGCGAAGCCGTGCAACGGGCGGGTCGAACTGCACTTCACCGCCGCCGGCCGCCGGGGCCGCCCCTTCACGACCGAGCAGCGGCTGTTCGTCACCTCCGCCCGCCTGGAGGGTGAGGGAGACGCCATCCGCCTGACGGACTGGACCGCGCCGAAGGAGACGGTGCCGGCCCTGGCCGACTGGCGCCAGCCCGCCCAGGGCGTGGATCCGGCACCGGGACGCATCCACCACCTGCGGGACCCGGCCCTGTTCCTGGACCCGGCGGACGGACGGGAATACCTTGTCTATGCCGCCTCGGAAGCCGGTCCGCAGGCCCTGGACCAGGGGGCCATCGGGTGGGCCGTCCGGGAGCGGTCGGGCAACTGGCGCGACCTTGGCCCCCTGCTCCGCGCGCCGGGGCTGAACCACGAGCTGGAGCGGCCGCATCTGCTGCGGACCGACGGGGGCTACTACCTGTTCTGGTGCACCCAGCAGCGGATGTTCGCGGCCGGGGGACCGGCGGGTCCGACCGGTCTCTACGGCATGTTCGCCCCGCACCTGACCGGTCCGTGGGCCCTCCTGAACGGGTCCGGCCTGGTGGCGGGCAACCCGTCGGACGCACCGGCCCAGACCTATGCCTGGTGGGTGACGGGCGCGCTGGAGGTCTACGGCTTTGCCGACGTCCTGCCCAGCGCGCCGGAGGGGCATCGCGCCCGGATCTTTGCCGGTGGGCTGGCCCCGCCCTTCCGGATCACCCTTGACGGCGCGACCAGCCGGATGGCCTGATCCGCCGCGGGGCGTGGATCGGGACAGGGGTGTGGCGACGTGGATCGACGACTGTTTCTCGGGGTGGGCGCCGCCGCATCCGCGGCCTCCCTCGCAGCGGCCACCGCACCCCGGCCGGCCACCCCAGCGCCGCGTCCGCTGACCCGGCCCAGGGCCCTGAAGCCCGGGGACCGCATCGGCGTGGTGGACCTGTCCACCCCCCTCTACGACCCCATCATCGGCGACCGGATCCGCAGCCTGCTGGCGGCCCTCGACCTCACGCCCGTCTTCGCCCCGCATCTCCTTGGCCGGTCCCGGGACATTGCCGCCTCCCGGACGGAGCGGGTCCGCGACCTGCACGACATGTTCGCCGACCCGACCATCCACGGCGTGTTCTGCGCCCGGGGGGGCTATGGCGTCAGCGAGGTGGTGGCCAACCTCGACTATGACGTGATCCGGGCGAACCCGAAGGTCTTCCTGGGGTTCAGCGACATCACCCTGCTGCATCTGGCGATCCGGCGACGGGCGGGTCTGGTCACCTTCCACGGACACATGCCGGGCCAGAGCGCGTTCGGCCCCTACACCCTCGAGGCGCTGCGCCGGGCGGTCTTCTCTCCCGCGCCTCTGGGCCTGCTGCCCATGCCGGAGGAGCCCCACCCGCTGCGCCCGCAGTACCCGTTGCGCACCCTGCAGCCCGGCCAGGCCAGCGGCCCTCTGGTGGGAGGGAACCTGTCCCTGGTCATCGCCGCCATGGGCACCCCTTGGGAGCTGGACACGACCGGTGCGATCCTGTTCCTCGAGGATGTGGACGAGACCGCCTATGCCATCGGCCGGATGCTGTGGCAGCTGCGCCATGCGGGCAAGCTGTCCGCCGCCGCCGGGATCGTCATAGGCGCCTGCGTGAACTGCGAGAAGATCTCCGAGTCGTCCCCCTACAGCCTCAACGAACATCTGGACATGGTGCTGAAGGACCTGGGCGTTCCGGTGCTGTCGGGTCTGGTCCTGGGACATACGGACGACCAGCTGACCGTGCCCCTCGGGGTCACAGCCGCCCTCGACGCCACGCGCCAGACCCTGTCGGTGCTGGAGCCCGGCGTGGTGGCGTGAGCGCCCCATTGCATGCCGCAGGGGCAAGCGCCCATCTCACCCGACGACGCCACTCCCCCCGAGGACACAGCCGATGACCGCCGCCGACCAGACCACCTTCAAGGCCGACCTGCTGCGCGGCAAGACCGCCTTCATCGCCGGCGGCACCAGCGGCATCAATCTGGGCATCGCCAAGCGCTTCACCCATCTGGGGGCCCGGGTCGCCGTGCTGGGACGCAACCCGGAAAAGGCCCGCAATGCCGCCGCGGAGATCGATGCGGAATGCGGCGTCACCGGCACGCTCCCCCTGACCGCCGACGTGCGGGACTATGCGGCCGTGGAGGCCGCCTTCGCCGCGGCGGTGGCGGAGCTCGGCGGGCTCGACATCCTGATCGCCGGCCAGGCGGGCAACTTCCCGGCCCCGGCGCTGGGCATGAGCGCCAATGCCTTCAAGGCGGTGATCGACATCGACCTGATCGGCAGCTTCAACCTGTTCCGCGCCGGTTACCAGCACCTGAACCTGCCGGGGGCCAGTCTGATCGCCATCACGGCGGGTCAGGCGGTGAAGCCCACGCCCCTTCAGGCCCATGTCTGCGCCGCCAAGGCCGGGATCAACATGCTGATCAAGACACTGGCCCTCGAATGGGGCCCGATGGGCATCCGGGTGAACGGCATCTGTCCGGGCCCGATCGCCGACACCGAGGGGATGCGCCGCCTCGCCCCGACCCCGGAGGCCGAGGCTCATGTGACGGCCCTGACGCCGCTGCGCCGGTTCGGCCGCACCGACGAGATCGGCGATGCGGCGGTCTATCTGTGCTCCCCCGCGGGGGCCTATGTGACCGGCACGATCCTGGACGTGGACGGCGGCACCGGTGCCGGGTCCTTCGGCTCGCCCGGAGGGCTGGGCGGCATCGTCTAGCGGGACGGAACCTCGGCGGTCAGCAGGTCCACCTCTCCGATCAGTTCCGCCTCGAAGGCCGCGTCGCTGATGTTGTGACGCCCGACCAGAACGCTGCAATCCACCAGATCGCTGACATAGGCCCCGGAGGACCCGGACCACCAGCGCTGGAACAGGGACCGCTTCTGGTGGCCGAGCACCACGAGGTCCGCCCGGACCTCCCGGGCGAAGGCGCTGATCTGCACGGCCGGATCCCCTGTGACCAGGCGCGTCACCGGTGCCAGACCCAGCTGTTCCGACACCTGGCGGGCATGGTCCAGCAGGGCCCGGTACCCTTCCACCTGCGCGCCGACGAAATCCACATAAAGGGTATCGGCCAGCGCCACCCGGTCATTGTCCGGCACCACCGACAGGATGAAGACCTCGGCCTGGAATCGCTTGGCCAGAAGGGCCCCTTCCCGCAGGGCGATCAGCCCGGCCTTGGTGCCGTCATAGGCGAGGACAATCCGGTCATACATGGCGGGCTTCCCGGCAGAGGCATTCGGACCGGCAGCTTCGCGCCCCTTTCGACAGCATGCAACCGGCCTCGCGACCTTGTGTCCCGGCAGCACCGTCACGGGTCCTGTCCGCGGGCCGTGCCGGCCCAAAAAAAAGAAGCGGCCCGAAGGCCGCTTCTCTCCGATCCCGACGGGTGAGCCGGATCAGAACTTGTACTTCAGACCCAGTTCCACCTGCCAGAGGCTGGCCGTCTGATCGACGATGGTGGGCTTGGAGTTGGTGGCCGCATTCACGGTGGTCATGCTGTAGACGTAGCTCTGGCAGGCCGCAGGATTGGCTGCCGTCGGCGCCGCACCCGTGGCATCGCCGCAGGCCGCGTTGACCAGCACCGAACCGGCGCGGCTGTTCGAGTATTCCTTGATGATCCCCCACTTCTTGTTGAGCAGGTTGCCAAGGTTGGCGATGTCCACCGTGAACAGCAGGTGGTGACCCGGCAGCGGACCCGGAATGTCCTGCGCGTACTGGAAGTCGATCCGGTTGACCCGCGGGTTGTTGCCGAAGCCCTTCGGCGTGATCTGGCCCTGGGGCAGGTTGAACTGCGTGACCAGGGACTTGAACTGCGCCAGGGCCGCGGCGTTGGCGAAGTAGACCGTGGTGCCCGCCGGGCTGGTGAACTTCAGCGGATTCGCAGCGTCCGGAGAGGACAGGTTCGGCACGTAGAGCAGCTGGTCGTCACGATAGACGCCGAACACCGTTCCACGCCCGCCCGCCGCGCGCGGATCGGCCATCAGGAAGCTGATAGGACGACCGGCGCGGCTTTCACCGAACAGGGTGAAGCGGGATTCCCAACCCTTGACGAACTCGTGCTTGTAGCCGAGCTGGAACTTGAAGGCGTCCTCGATCAGGTTCGTCGCCCGTCCCTTGACCGCGGTGTTCGGATCCACGCCGGACACCTGATCGGCATAGTAGTTGCCCGACGAGCTGTTGCCGCCCTCGGTGGTGCCGAACTCGGAGATGCCGCCGAAGCTCTTGCCGTCCTGGACCACATAGGAGGCGAAGAAGTCCAGGTTCTTCCACTTGGTGCCCGCCGAGAAGGCGACGGTGGTGTTCCAGTTCTGCTCATGCGGGTTGTAGGCCTGGATGTCGCCGTTCGAGCCCACATTGGCGAGGTCGTCGACCGGCGAGGTGTCCAGACCCAGCAGGGTCCGCTGGGCATTGATGGCCGCCGGGGTGGCACCGGCGATCTGCAGCCCGTCATAACGGATCCGGCCGTCCGGCGTGTAGGCCTGCTGACCATTGATCGTCAGGCGCCGGGCGCGGATGTCGCGGAAGGCGATGTTGGTCTCGGACCAGGTGGCCACGGCATCGATGCCGAAATCCCAGTTCCAGCGGCTGGTCTTGAAGGACAGGTTGGCCTTCCAGTCCGCGGGCATCTCGAAGCCCGGCGCCATGGAGTTGGTGAAGGCCAGACGCAGGGTCTGGCTCGGCAGCGCGACCAGGGACTGGGCCGCCGTCGACGGGGTGGTGGCGAGGCTCGCATTGGCCTGGTTCAGGTTCAGCAGAGCCTGACCCGTGGCCGTGTCGAGCGCCGCGCCCGTGGAGGAGTTCTTGAAGGTCCCGTCGGCGTTGCGGATCACCGTGAAGCTGTTGTTCAGCGCCCCGGTCTGGGCCCCGTAGCTGTTGCCGATGAACACGTCCGGGATGCCGCCGGACACCAGGCCGATGCCGCCGGACAGTTCGAACGTCTCCGTCCGCCACTTGGCCGAAACCCGCGGCATCAGCACCTTCATCCCGTCATAGGTCTGCTGGTTGTTGAAGCCGTAACGGTTGACGAAGTTCACGTTCAGGGCCGGCTTCACGTCGTCCTGATAGACGTCGTAACGCAGACCGTAGTTCAGGGTCAGGCCCGGCGACAGGTCCCAGGTGTCCTGCGCGAAAAGGGTCTGGACATTGTAGGAGAACCGCGCCGCCGCATCCGACGGGGTGCCGGTCAGGGCGTTGCCGTAGGAGTAGCTGTTGGCCTTGCCAGCCGCGAAGTCGGCCACGCTGTCGAAATAGTAGGACCCGTGCGCGTTCTGGACGAACAGGTTGTAGATGTGGATGCCCTTGAACTGGTAGCCCACCTTCAGCTGGTGGGTGTCCATGAACCGGTAGTTCGCGGTGAAGGAGCCGGCGAGGTCCGTGGTCTTCAGGACGTTGGCCTGGCGGAACTGGTCCGGGCCGAAGGAGATCGAGGGCGTGCCGCTGGTGCACGACGTGGTGCTGCCGGCGCTGGTCGCATCGCCGCAGATCGAGAAGTTGGCAAAGCCCTGACCTTCCGGCGGCAGCTGGCCCCGCTGATAGCCGCGATAGGACACGCGGGCTTCGGTGGTGAGCTCGGGCGACCACTTGGAGTTCAGCTGGAGGGCGTAGTTGTCCTCGTTTTCCGGCTGGGCATACCAGTTGGTGTCGAGGCTGAAGGTGGTGGCCGACGGGGAGCGCTTCTCCACCGACGAATAGGCGTGGCGATAGCTGGCGCTGACCCGCTGGGTGTCGGTGAGGTTGTAGTCCAGCTTCACCGACGACTTCTCGTCGTTCACCGGCTGCACCAGATCCACCTGACCCGGCTTCAGCGTCGCCGAGGCCGCATAGTTGCTCCAGCCGGCGAGCGCCGTCGTGATGTCGGCCGCCGTGGCGTTGGCCCCGGCCGAGATGCCCGGGATCTTGTTGAACAGGGTCCCGAAGCCCAGGCCCGCAGGGCCGGCCGAGGTCACGTCGAAGCTGGAGTACTTTTCATAGGACACCGCGAAGAACAGGCGGTCCTGGATGATCGGGCCGGACAGGAAGGCCCCGTAGTTCGTGTCATGGACGTAGTTCTTCACCGTGCCCGTCGACTGAAGGACCCGGATCGTGCCGTCGGCATTGGTGACCGTGGAGAACTGGGGCAGCTTGTTCCCCAGCAGGCGGGGCGTCCGGTACAGGTCGAAGACCGAGCCGTGGAAGTCGTTGCCCCCCGACTTCAGGATCATGTTCAGGGCACCACCGGTGAAGTCACCGTCTTCCACGTCGAACGGGGTCGCCTGAACGGCGATCTGCTCGATGGCTTCCAGCGACACCGGGCCGCGGTTGGTGGACAGACCGCCGGTGTTCAGACCGTAGTCGTCCTGCGAGCGCACGCCGTCGATGGTGATCCGGTTGCGGCGGGGGGAGGAGCCCGCGATGTACAGACCGCCCGACGGGCCGGTGCCGCGGGCCACGAAGTCGAGCTGGGCCAGGGGATCGCGGCGGGCGACGTCGCGGATGTCGCGCTTCACTGTCACGACCTCTTCGATGTCGGCGGCCTTCAGGGTCGTGCGCGAACCCACATTGGCGAGGTCGGCATAGGACTTCTTCTTGCCGTTGACGGTCACCGCCGCGACTTCCGTCGCGGTGGAGAAGTTCAGGGTCACGCGACCGGCGTCACCCACGGTCAGGTAGATGTCGTTGAGGGTCTGGTCGGCGAACTTCGGCGCCTTGCCGGCCACAGTGTAGGGACCGCCGACCCGCAGGCCCCGGGCGTCGAACACGCCGGCCGCGTCGGTCACCAGGGTCACCTTGGTGCCGGAAGGCTTGTGAACGATCGTGACGGACGCACCGGCGATCGGCGCGCCGGCATCGTCCACGGCGACACCGCGCAGCGAGGCCGTGGTCTGCTGGGCATAGGCGGCCGGCGCACAGAAGGCGACCGCAAGAGCTCCTGCGGCCACCGAGGCCGCAAAATGACGTGACAACATTGGATTACCCCCGAAATCCTGCGGATGACCCGCACTGAACGGCCATGTAGGATTTCATGGCGGACACATCCGTGTAACCTTTGTAAAATTTTGATGACATTTCGCGTGGAGCCCGCGCGACCAGAATCTCACCGGTATTAGGTCGAACCCTTGCCGGATCGCGGCGCCTTACCGGCAAATACACGCGGTCCGGGTGCCCGGTCGGGCGCGATTTCATCATTGGAATTATTCAACCGACAGCACGATTTCAGGCGATCGCGCGATCGAAAGCTGAGGCGCGGGGATTCGTCCGCCAACGTATCAATCAATGCGAGCCGATACAGGCCGTGAGGCCCCCGCGGTCGGCGGTTCCCCGATGGGCGAGACCATGGCCCCGGCCGTATCGAATTTCTCTATCCATATTTCAAAATCAATCAATTTCCATTCTGCCCCTCTCCGGCGTAAACCCCCCTCAGTCCCAACCCATGGAGCGCCCATGTCCCTGATCAATTCCGAAATCAAACCCTTCAAGGCCCAGGCCTTCCACGCCGGCAAGTTCGTCGAGGTGTCCGATGCGGACCTCCGCGGCAAGTGGTCGGTGGTCTTCTTCTATCCGGCGGACTTCACCTTCGTGTGCCCGACCGAACTCGAGGACCTGGCCGACAACTATGCCGAGTTCCAGAAGCTGGGCGTGGAGATCTACAGTGTCTCCACCGACACCCACTTTGCCCACAAGGCCTGGCACGACACCTCGGACGCGGTGAAGAAGATCAACTTCGTGATGGTGGGTGACCCGACCCTGGCCATCAGCCGCAACTTCGAAGTCCTGATCGAAGAGGCCGGCCTCGCCGACCGCGGCACCTTCGTCGTCGATCCA
>DAINBM010000039.1:0-11711 GCA_036732965.1 Caulobacteraceae bacterium
GGCAGATCAGGTGGGCGGTAATGCCGTAACCGGCCATTTCACCCATGGCGTTTTCCAGGAAGGGCAGACTGCCGAGTTTCGGGAACTCATCGAGCAGCAGCAGCATCCGGTGGCGCTTTGGCCTTGAGCGGCTGTCGAGATGCTCGCTCTCCATCAGGCTGTTGATGGTCTGGCGGGTGAAGACCCGGACCAGGAATGCAAGCCTGTCGGCGTGGGCCTGGGGCGTGATCATGTAGAAACTGACCGGCGATTTCGAACAGACGAGATCTCCGATCATGAAGTCCGACCAGCTCGTCGCATATTCCACCAGGGGGTCGGCCCAGAGCGACAGGGATGCCCGGCAGGTGGCCAGGACATTGGAACGCACCCGGCCCTCCATGCTGATGAAGGCCTTGGCGCCAAGGAGCACTTCCGGGTGGGTCTCGGGGATGGGGTTTCCCTGCCCATCGCGTGCCAGGCCATCGGCGCCATGCAGGTCCGGCACGTGGCGATGGCGGGTGTTCATCATCGCCTGGAGCGTGGGTTCGATATTGATCAGCAGACGACGGACCTGGGCGAGGTTCTTCCGGTCGTCGGGTTCGGCATAGAGGACATGCAGGATCAATGCGGTGAAGAAGTCCGTCGCGCTCTGGTCCCAGAAGTCCAGATTGCCGGCCTTGCGGCCCAGGGGATCGACCAGGATGCCGACCACATTCTGGATGTCGGCAATCTCCATGGCCCCCTTGCGCACCTCGAAGAGCGGGTTCCAGCGCACGGTGTTGGGGTCGGTCGGGGCGAAATAGAAGACGTGGCTGAACTGCTTTCGATGGTCGGCGGTGATGTGCCAGAGCTCTCCCTTCCGGTCATAGATGAAGGCGCTGGCACCCCAGGCAATCAGGGTGGGAACCACGTGTCCGGCACCCTTGCCGCTTCGGGAGGCCCCCACGATGATGGCGTGCTCGACGCCCCCATAGGTCAGGTAGCGACTGCCGATGCGGCCGAGCACACGGCCGCTGATCCGGCCGGCGGGATCAATGAGGCGCGCCTTCTTCACGTCCTCGATGTCGGCCCAGGCGCCAGCTCCGAACCTTGCCGGAACACGGCGCCAGCTTTGCGAGACCATGATGGCTGCGCTCATGGGCAGAAGGGCGCCGGCAAGACCCCACAGGCTCGCCTGATCGAAGGCCGCCGGATAGAGACCGGCATAGCGCCCATACCATCCAGCAGCAGCCCAGGGCCCATAGAGCCGGACCGGACCCAGGTCCATGAGCCCCGCACCAAATGCCCTTGGATAGTGGAACGACTGACCAAGGCTCTGGGTGGCGAAGGAAAGCCCCATCAGGACAGCAAGGGCTGCAAGCGGCAGGATGAGCGAAAGACGTCGCGAGACCCTCAAGACACGAGCGCTCCCTAGCGGCCCTGCACGAGGGATCGAAGGATCCCCCGGGCCTGGGCGGGTTGGAGCCTCTGCAGCGCCTGTTCGCGGCTCTGGACGGGGAAACGCGCGATGGCCGAGCGGGCTGGGCCACTGATGCCTCGGATGAGCCGCGTCACGTCTGGCGCATGGGCCGGCACCGTCAAGGAGACCTCACCGAGAGCCTTGACCATGCGAAGATCACTGACCGTGCGGGTCGCAGCCTCGAGGCGCTTGTCCAGGCGCTTGATCTTGCGCTCCAGGGTGCGTCGCTGGGTCGTGGCCGCTGATATCTGGTCGAGACCTGGTTGGCGCCGCGCAGCGATCATGGCCTGGCCTTGAGGCGACTGAAGCCAGGAGCGGCGCTCGGCGAGCCCCATGTCACCCCGCCGCACCGCCTGCCTTGCCTTGTCCAGCGCGTTGAGCTCGGCATGCTTTGCAAAGATCATTCGGGTCGGGCTGCGGATCCAGGCCACAAGCTGCAGCCGGGAGCGCCGGACCCGCTCCACGCGGGCCTCCACCCGGGCAAGACGTGATCTGGCAGAGGCTCTGGCCTTGCGTGCCGGATCTAGGAACTCCCGCTCGATCTGTCCCTTGCTGGGCGGCCGAAGCGTCGCAAGTTCATTCATGCGCCGCTGAAGGCCGTCTCGTTCCCGGATCAGGCCATCTCGCACCGTCCTGATCTCGGCGATGAGATCATCGACGGACACCTCGATCCGGGGGGCCCTGGCCGCAAGACGATCAGCGGTCTCGGCATAGTCGCGCCGAAGGCGCTCGCTCTGGCGGTTGTGGGCTTGGGCGTCGCGATTGTAATCCCCCTGCTGGGTGCGGATCCCTCTGCGCTCCATTGCGGTCGCTGCAGGTCCGAGGTGCACACTTGGCACCCTCACCTCGCCCTGGTCTGCAAGGCTGAGATGGCTCACCTGCGGGGCATCCGGACCGAGGTGCTGGCGAAGATGGGCATTTTGAACCTCGGCCCAGCCGTGGCGCCATTCCCGGACCATCCTGGGCGACCACCACTCTGGCGGTTTGGGCCCGAAGCCCTCTGGGGTGAGGCTTCGCGTCGTGACGAGGATGTGGGCGTGGTAATTTCGATGATCGCCCTCCCGGCCCGGCAGGTGCATGGCGACATCGGCGATCATGCCGTGGGCTGTGATGTGTTTCGCGACAAAGTCACGGACGAGGTCGCGCCGCTGCTCGAAATCGAGCTCATGGGGGAGAGCCACGAGGACCTCCCGGGCCGGAACCGCATTCTTGGGGCTGTCGCTCATCTCTGCGGCATTCCAGAGCGCCTCCCTCTGGAGGAACGCCTGGGGTGTGCCGGGCGGGGCGATGATCTCACAGAACTCGACCCCCTCGCGGCCCGAGAAATCGAAGTCCATGGCGAGGCGCTGATCGCAGAGGATCTCGCCGGAGCGATAGGCGGCTGCGGCGACGGCTGAGCGCCCCTGGGAGCGCTGAACGGTCTGAACGTTACAAAGATAGGACGCCATGGCTTGTCCCCTCCTCTCCCCCTCTCCGGGCGTTGCTGGCGGAAGGGATCGCTAAGGGCCTGCCCTTGGCTTCATCCCCACCTTGGATGGGCGGCGGGACGGGGTGGGACGGTGCTGGGCAGCGGGGTTGGTGGGCATAGCCCGACCAACCCGTAGATGCGCCCTTTCCCTCAACCTGCCGCCTCATCACCATGGACGAACAAGTGCGTAATTGCTATAAAAACATCGTTACGTCCTTATTTTATCTTTTTGGGACACCGCTCATGGCCACAGACAAGCGCATCAGGAACACCCGCCCTTCGAAATACCGGCCAAGGACGGAAGCTCAGAAGGCCCAGCGCCGGGCCCTCGTCGAAGCCCGCCTGGAAACAAGGGCAGCTCTTGCCCGGGAACGGCAGACGGCCGTCTTGCAGGCGCGATTTGCCGAACTCGACACAGCCCTTCGCGACGGGGGGCGCACCGGCATCAATGGCCGCCGGAACTCAAGGCCGCTCGACTCCATCACCGATGATGCCGAGCGCTTTGCCGTGCTGAAGGCCCGCGTGGAGCGCCTCGAGGCGCTCTGGTCGCTCGAGCGACGAAAGCGCGAGATCAGGGCCAAGATCCTGCTTGGCAGCGCCATTCTGGCCGAGCTGACCGAGGCCGGTACGAACACCGCGTCCGGGCTCTGCGATGCGGTCATGGACATCCTGGACCGAAGGGTTGCACCCCTCCGGGACCGCATGATCCTTGGTGACGTCCTTGGCGGCGATCGCCTGCCCCTGAAGTCCGCCACCTTCTGTGAAGCGCCGGTTGCAGCCCTCGGGGACGAAGGGCACGAACCGTTCGACGGGGATCGGATGGACCCTGACAATGACGAAGCGCTGCACTGAGGCTGCCCCGGGAGAAGCTGCCCCCGGAGAAGCGGCCCCAGAGAAGCTGCCACGAGGGAGGCCGTCCCTGGGCCTGGTCCTGACACTTCGGGATGAGGACCCTGGCATTGAAAGATCAGGGATCGCGCCAAGGGTGCGATCGAGGCCCCTTCCCACCTGATGATGGCGCTGGCAGTGTGGGTGTCATGGCTCACGATCACCCTTGCGACACCACTCCAGACGCCTGGCGCGACACGGGCGTGCGGGTCATTCCCGGCGACCAGCTGGACGCCAACACCCCCCAGACGCCCGGGATGAACCGGGCGGCGGCCATCAACTTTGCCCGGGTGGGTGCCGAAAAGCTCTGGGCCGGAACAGTGCACATCCATGCCGGTGCCAAGACCGGCGCGCACCATCATGGAGCGCTTGAGAGTGTCATCTACGTCCTCAAGGGCAAGGCACGGATGCGGTGGGGCGAGAGCCTGGAATTCACCGCCGAAGCCGGCCCTGGCGATTTCATCTATGTGCCGCCCTATGTGCCGCACCAGGAGATCAACGCTTCGGACGACGAGGCACTGGAATGCGTCCTGATGCGAAGTGGCGGTGACGCTGTGGTGGTCAATCTCGACATCGCGCCGGCCGAGCCACCGACCACGGTCGCCTGGATCGATCCGATCCACAGACAGCCGGACTGAACTGTCCGGACGGACAAGGGCCCCGGCCCACCAATCCGTCGGCGGCTCATCTCACGATGAGCATCACTCCAGACACCCTGACCTCATTGGTTGATGGGCGGGGCGACAAGACGCCGAAAAGTCATCTGACGGTGTCGCCATGCAGCGACCATCTATCGGCACGCCGCAGGATGTCTTCAGCATGCGGCGAATGGCGATCGGTTGCTATTTTCCGATCCGGGCGAGGGAAAAGCCCACCAGCCCGGGCTCGCTGGCCATGCCTTTTGCGACGGCGCCGAGGCTCTCGTCACGCTGCGTGCGCACGACGCCGGAATATTCCAGAACCGTGCCGCCCTCCAGGAGGGCATAGCTCATCTCGTCGAACCGAACCTTGTGTTGCTGAAGGGTCTGAAGGAGTTCGGCCTCCGTCGGGGCCCCATCGGCCCGGAACCGGAACGCTGCCATGGCATAGGTGTTGACGCTCAGACGCCCCTCGATGGATCTGAGAACGGTCAGGGTGAGCAGCACGCCCACGGCCGCCGCGACGGCCGTCACCCACAGACCCAGACCGAACATCGCCCCGAAGGCGGCTGTGGCCCAGATGGACGCTGCCGTGGTCAGGCCCTGGATCGAGGCACCCTGCTTGAAGATGACCCCAGCCCCCAGGAAACCCACTCCGGTCAGGATGCCCTGGAGAAGGCGGGTCGGGTCCAGCATGGCCGGGGCATCGGCAGCAAACATGTGCGGCAGGAAGCTCGGCGCACGGGCGGCTGCCATCACGGTGGCTGAGGCGAGACCGACCAGGGCATAGGTTCTGAAGCCTGCGGCGCGACCATTGATGCTGCGCTCCAGACCGACGGCCATGCCAAAGACCCAGGCAGCGAGGAGTTCGGGCACAACGACAAGGAGTTGCGGGTCCATCAGTCGAGCCTCATTCACAAGGACCACACCAGCCGGGGAGATGGCGAGCGGTGTCGGATTTTGCGAGCTTGAGCGCGCTCGCAAGAGCTGTGTCGAAGTTCTTGTCCACCACCTGGCTCTTGATCCGGCGTCGAAGGAAATCAGCCCAGGTGAATTCGGCAAAGGGCGTGGTGTCCTTGGCATAGCCACCCAATCGGCGCACGGCCCCGGCAAGGCTGCGATAGGGATCGTCCTTCAGATCCTTGATCGCGCGGGGAATGTCATCGAAGGACCGGCGCGTGCCCGTTTCATCATAGGGGTGGCACCAGCCCCGATTGTCGGCGAACGTCCAGAACTCGGCCTTTGCCAGATGGCTGAGATCGGCCACGACCGTGGTGAGCACCTCGGTTCCGCCCCCGTCGATCAGGGCCCGCGCCAGATGGTGATGGTCGATGACGTAGAGCCGACCCTTGGGCCCGCGCAGCACCGGGATCATGTGGTCGCCAAGGAAGGTTTCTGCTGAACGCTCCGAGCGCATCTGCCAGCTCCGGCGCTTTTCGGCGACCTCCCGCAGCCCCACGGTCATCTGGGTCGGGCGCAGCTCATGAAGTCCAACGGGGGTAAGCCGCGGTTCGCGGGTCGGCATGGGCGAGGCTCCGGAGATTTATCGAACCTTGAGAGGCTACAGCTCTATTTCGTCAGTATGCACCCTTTTTCCGGCCTGCGGCACCCGATCGCCCGATCGGGTCATGGGTCGAGCGGCGCGAACCGATGGGGCCGACCAGACCACAGCGACCGGTCTGGAGCGACCGGCCCAGAGCGACTGGCCCGGCTCTCCCCGTTCGAGAGCGACCTTTTGTTCGACCGGAGCCCAGTCTAGCATCGAGCCGGGTCTTTCAGGTCAGGCGGGGCGAGACATTGACGGGTTTCAGGGCTGGGGCGGACTTTCAGGCGGCATTCGTGTGGGTGGCCGCTGCGGCGGTATCGATCGGTCTGATGGTATCGGGTGCCATGTCGGGTGCGGCGGCATCGGAGACCGCCAAGGTCGAGCCCGGCCCCCTGGCCCTGCGCTTCCTGGGTCCTGCTGATGGCAACCGGGTCGCAGCCATTGTCGGTGTCCCGGGGGACGGCAAGACCTATTATGCCGGTGCAGCGTCCGGCGGGATCTGGAAGTCCGTTGATGGCGGCGCCAAGTGGTTGCCGATCTTCGACAACCAGCAGGTTGCGGCCATCGGAGCCCTGGCCGTTGCCGCCTCCGATCCCAATGTCGTGTGGGCAGGAACCGGGGAGGCCTGGGCCATCCGGGATGCCGACGTGGGCGGCGACGGGGTCTATCGCTCCGATGATGCCGGCAAGACCTGGACCCATGTGGGGCTGGAGACAACCGGGCGCATAGGTCGCATCGTGGTCGATCCGAGGGACCCGAAGACGGCCTATGTCTGCGCCCTTGGCCGAATGACTGCGCCGCAGGAGACCCGCGGCGTCTACAAGACGACCGATGGTGGCAAGAGCTGGACCCGCTCCCTGTTCGTCGATGAACGGACGGGATGCTCGGGGCTTGCCATGGATCCCAATGATCCGAAGACCCTCTTTGCCGGGACCTGGCAGGTGGAGATGCACACCTGGGCGGAAATGGGGGGCGGCCCGGGCAGCGGCCTCTATGTCAGCCATGATGCGGGGGCGAGCTGGACGCACCTGGAGGGCCACGGCCTGCCGGTGTCCCCCCTTGGCAAGATCGACGTGGCGGTGGCGCAGACGGATGGAAAGCGGGTCTATGCCCTGATCCAGACAGCGGGACAGGGCTCTGTGTGGCGTTCCGACGACGGGGGCTCGAGCTGGGCGGTGACCAGCTGGGAACGCAACCTGACAGGCAGGGCCGGCTATTACATCCGCCTGGTCGTGTCCCCGGCCGACAAGGACAAGGTCTATGTGGCGTCGAGTGCGTTCCACGTCTCCACGGACGGGGGCAAGACCTTCCCCGAGACCCGTTGGGGCGGTGACAATCACGACATCTGGATCGACCCGACAAACGCCAACCGCTTCGCCATAGCCTTTGACGGGGGCCTTGGGATCACCACGGTGGGGGGCGAGGGCATGACCTACCAGACGCTCCCCATCGGGCAGATGTACCACGTGGCCGTGGATGACCAGATCCCCTACGACGTCTACGGCAACATGCAGGACAATGGCACGATGCGCCTGCCGAGCCTGGGCGGCGGGATGTTCGGGCCGGTGGAGCACGGTCTGGGAGGCTGCGAGAGCGGTTTCACCCTGCCGGACCCTGCCAATCCCGACATTGTCTGGGCCACCTGCTACGGGGATGAGGTGACCCGCTGGGATGCGACCACCCGAAGGGCCCGATCGGTGAGCCCGTGGCTCCACACCCTGGATTCGGCCCCCGACCAGGTGAAGTATCGCTGCCACTGGACCCCGCCGCTTGCCATCGATCCCTTCGATCACGAGACGGTCTACTATGGGTGTCAGGTGATGTTCCGCACCACGGACAAGGGGGCCACCTGGAAGGTGATCAGCCCGGACCTGTCCACGAGGGACCCCAGCCGCATCATCGCCTCGGGCGGGCTGGTGGGAGACAATCTGGGTCAGTTCTATGGCGAGGTGATCTTCGCCATCGCCCCCTCCACCCGGCAGAAGGGGCTGATCTGGGCCGGCACAAACGACGGCAAGGTCTGGCTCACCCGGGACGGCGGGGATGCCTGGACCGACCTGACGGCAAACCTTGCGGGCCTGCCCGCATGGGGCACGGTGACGAGCATCCAGCCCTCGTTCTTCGACCCGGCCACGGCCTATCTGAGCGTCGATGCTCACCTGGTCGACGACCGCAATGCTTACATCTTCAAGACCACGGACTTCGGTGCCAGCTGGACGAGGATTGACGCCTCCCTGCCCCGGTCGGAGTTCAGCTATGTGAAGACGGTCTCCGAAGATCCGAATGCCCGAGGCCTCCTGTTCGCCGGAACGGGCAATGCCCTCTACTATTCCCCCGACGAGGGTGCCCACTGGAAGCCCCTGAAGGACGGGCTTCCCCCCTCCCCTGTGACCTGGACTGTGGTCCAGCCGAGGTTCCACGACCTGGTGGTTTCCACCTATGGCCGGGGATTCTACATCCTCGATGATATCTCCCCGCTGGAGGCAGAGGCGACCAAGGCTCAGCCCAGGGCCCAGGTGGCGCTCCTGCCCATCCGTCCGACCTGGCGTCTGGGCCGCGGCGAGCAGGTGATCATCAACTTCACGCTCAAGGATGCGGCCAAGGATGCGACAGGGGACAGTGTGAAGCTGGAGATCCTGGACCCCGAGGGCCATGTGATCCGCACCCTCGCAGGCGCGGGCAGGTCCGGGTTGAACCGGATGAAATGGGACCTGCGCTACGAGGACCTCAAGACGGTCATCCTTCGCACCACGCCCCCTGAAAACCCGCACATCTGGGACGACCCCAGGTTCAAGGGCAAGACCTCGCGCCCGGTGTTCCACTGGGGCATGTCACCCCACCAGCGAGGGCCGATGGCGATCGCGGGCAGCTACATCGCACGCCTGACGGCAGGCGGCCAGACCGTCCTTGCCCCCTTCGAGCTCAGGACGGATCCCAAGGCGCAAGCCTCGGCGGAGGATCTGAAGTTTGCGCTGGACCTGCAGCTTCGGGTCGCAGCCGACATCGAGACGGTCGCAGCCCGGGTCAATCTGCTCGAACAGATGCGCCACCAGCTGGAGGAGGCACAGATCAAGGCAAGCCCTGCCGGGCGCATTGCCATTGCAGAAGCCGACGAGAGGCTGAAGGCGGTTGAATACGAGATGTTCTCCAAGGCGCTCGCCCCCAGCGACGACAAGTATTTCGTCTCCGCCTACAAGACCTACTTCCACCTGATGTGGCTGAGGGCCGAGATCGGCGATGGGGCAGGCGATGTGCAGGGAAATGCCAACCTGCGGCCAACGCCCACCCAGGTCGGTTTGGTCGCGGAACTGGAAGAGGAAATGAAGGTTTCGAAGGCGCACTACGACGCCTTGATCCAGTCCCTGCCCGCGCTGAACAAGCGCCTTGCGAGCCTGGGGCTGCCTGCCCTGGAGACGGTCCTTCGCCAACCGGATGCGGCAGAGCTGAAGGCCCGCGCCGAGGAGAATGCCGCAGCTGACGAGGATTATGCGGCGAGCTGATCACCCCCCGCGAACCGCGGTCACGGTCCGGTGCTGGCCGGGGTTCGAGGCGCTGGCCGGATGAATATGGGGTCGAAGGGGGGTGCGAGGGTGCGGGGTGTTGGGGGATGAGGGGTTTGCCCCTCCCCCTCGCCTCCCCGTTCCCCTGGCCCTGGCTCTTCCCCTTGCCGGGTGGAGAGGCGAGCCTCCTCTCCATGGATGGGCCCGACGAAGATGGGGTCTTCTCCTCGACGGGTGCGGATGTGTTTCAGCCCCCGGGGCCCCAGGACATAGAAGCTGTGGGCCCCGATCGTGGCGACCGGCGTCTGGCCGCCGAAGTTCACCATCGCCGATGACACCTCGCCAGATCTCGCCCGCATCGCAACGACGGCCGGGTTCTGGAAATAGCGTGCGCCAAGGGTCGGGTCCGGCAGCCGGCCATCGAGCGCGAGGTTCAGTATGGTCTCGACCCTTGCGCGCGCCGGCGGCGAGACCGTGGGCAGAAGACGCCAGTCGCCTCCGGCCCGCAGGACCGGTTCGAACTGTCCGCGGGCATTGAGAACCGCATCCACCGTATTGCCCCAACGGCCGTCGGCAAGTCGGTTGAGGATGGTGTAGATGACGGCTGCAAGCCCTGAATCTCCCTGGTTGCCGGCCTCCGCAAGGCTGACCCGTGCAATGGCATCCCGGGCCTCATCCGATGCGGTCTGCAGGCCAGGATGAGGCCCCAGTCGATGCAACAAGATCTCCGTCGAGGCAGCCGCGTGCGGCGGGCAGCTCTGAGGCGCCGAGGGCATGCCCGGATGTGGTGCCCTGGCGATGAGGAGACAAAGGCTTGCAAGGGCTGCAGGGTCCATCAGCTGGCTCCCAGCGACAGCGGAAGGATGAGTTGATAGACGCCGATGACCTGGCTTTGCCGGATCGGCCCGTAGTAGCGACTGTCGAAACTCTGCGGGATGCGGTTCGAAAAGACGAAGAGTTCGTCCCGTGACAGTCTGCGGCATTGCCGCCAGTGGGGAAGGGTCTCTCCAAACCGGTCCTCATTTGCGATCCTTGCCCGGTAGGTGGCGTTGATCACGAGCCGGTTCGACGTCGTACAGACCTCGTCGCCGCTCGACGCGGCGACCTCCTTCAGGATCGGATGGCGTCGCAGCATCGGATGATGATGATCGGCATAGGGAAAGGCCTCCGAGGGGGTGTGGAAGGCCACCAGTCTGCCGCTCTCGATCCTTTTTCGGGTCAGGAGATAGAGCCCGGTCGGTTCGCTGGGGGAATCGTTCAACAGGACGAGCGGTGTCTTGCCTGACCCTCCTGCGCTGAGGAGGGCAGCAACGAGGGCTGAAGCGGCCAGACCGGTGACAGGCCTGGAGGGGATGCGGAGCGATCGAAGCATGACATGTGCTTTTTATGCAATAAACGCCCTCAGGTTTGCACGACTCCCGCCGGCTGTCGAATCCCGCGGAGGAGACCTTGCGACCCCCGCAGGGCCTACCCGGACAGACCGGGTAGGCCGGGGCGATCGTCATCCCTCCTGAGCTTGCGGGTCGTCACGGGATGTCACGGAGATTTCGCCCCCGGCGCGATGGTCACAGATGATTTCGGTGGCGTAGCGCTCGGTGCCCGACGGGTCGGTGAACTTGCGGGTCCGAAGCTGACCCAGGATATCGACCCGCGCGCCCTTCTTGCCGTGTCTTTCCAGATGGAGGATCGAGCCCTCGCCCCAGACGGTGATGCGGTGCCATTCGGGACGCTCCTTGTACTCGCCGGTCTGGCGATCCTTGTAGATGTCCCGGGTGCAGACCCTGAGATTGGCGACCCGGTCGTCGGAGCGGGTGGGGCGGATTTCTGCGTCATGTCCGAGAAAGCCCTTCAGCATGACCATGTTGTTCATCAGCATTTTCGTGTTCCTTCGCCTTGACGGCTGGAAGAGGCTCCAGCCGCTCGCGGGCATCCCCGCGATCACGACCCGGCGGGGACGGCCAAGGCGCAGCCTGGAAATTCGCGGACCGTGGAAGCCGGACTGGCAGGCACAGCCGAAGTCCGGAGGGTCTGCATGGGTCTGCGCCTGGGTACCAGGTGGATTTCCAAAGGCGGCGTTCGGTCGGTCCAGGGTTCGTGATGGATCGCGGGTGCCGGCAGCGGGCGGGGTGCTCAGGGAAAGTCCGTCAGGTGGGGCAGAAGGCTTGCGATGTCGGGTTTGCTGAGGAGATATGACCGGAGCTGCCATTTGGGCCCCACCCGTCTTTCGGGGTCG